>JALHOR010000002.1 GCA_022842885.1 Anaerolineae bacterium | reverse complement strand
GATTCAGCATGATAACCCCTCCGGCATGACCCGCGCTTTGATGGCAGTCGTTCATGAAAATGCCACACCGGAAACTGCTATGAAACATATTCGGGGTTAGGCACATGGCGAAAAAACCGTTGCGCTTTGGGATTATTGGTCTTGGCTTGATGGGGCGCGAATTTGGTAGCGCGGCAGCCCGTTGGTGTCATTTTTTGAATCTGGATTTTGAGCCAGTTATCACAGGCATTTGTGATACGAATGTCGCGCTGCACGATTGGTTCACCGATAATTTTGATACCATCAAAATCAAAACCACGCATTATCACGAACTTCTAGCCTCCAGTGATGTGGATGTTATTTACTGCGCTGTCCCACATCATTTACATGCCCAAATGTATATTGATATTTTGAATGCGGGCAAACATCTTTTGGGTGAGAAGCCTTTTGGGATTGATTTGGCGGCAAACGAGCAGATTTTAGCCGCCATTGCCCAACACCCTGATTTAGTTGTTGCCTGTTCGTCCGAATTTCCGTTTTTTCCGGCGGCACAACGCATTATCGCGGCGATTAACGAAGGGCGTTTCGGCACGATTATCGAAGCCAGTTGTGGATTGCTCCACAGCAGTGACCTTGACCCCACCAAAAAAATCAACTGGAAACGCATGATTGAGTTTAACGGCGAATATGGTTGCTTGGGCGATTTGGGGATGCACGCGCTGCATGTGCCGCTGCGGTCTGGGTGGATGCCCACACGAGTCATGGCGTCGCTGCAAAATATTGTCCGTGAGCGTCCCAATGATAAAGGTGAAATTGTCCCCTGTGAAACGTGGGATAATGCCACACTCATTTGTGAAGTGGACAATGAACATGGGCAATTTCCGCTGACGATTCAGACATATCGTATCGCGCCGAGCGAAACAAATACGTGGTACTTGCGCGTCTTAGGAACAAAATTCAGCATCGAATATTCGTCCAAATATCCTAAAACACTGCGCTTCATGGAGTATAAGCCGGGCGGGGAGCAAGCGTGGCAAACGGTGGATTTGGGCTACAAATCTGCCTATTCCACGATTACAGGCGGCATTTTTGAATTTGGCTTTTCCGATGGTTTGCTACAAATGTGGGCAGCATTTTGTGATGAACTGGCAAATGGACGCGCCGGGATGCAGCAGCCTTTTTACTGCGCTACCCCGGCAGAAACGCATCAACAGCACCGCATTTTAACAGCGGCGCTGGCTTCACATCAGCAAAAAACTATGATTTCGCTCTAAAAACCCGCTAATTTTTGAACGCGCAGGGGTGGCTGTTGTGCTAACCACTGCGCGGTTTCATCCCAAGAACGCACGCCGCTGGTGGCGTCCGGGGCTTGCACGCAGCACGCCCCCGCCGCACATGCCCACATCAAACACTCTTGCAGTGGCAAATCCCGTAAAAATGCTGCCAAAAAGCCTGCATATGCTGCATCACCAGCGCCCGTTGTTCCGGCAACAGTGACAGCATAGGCAGAATGCCATAATTCGGCAGGTGGGGCAAAACGACCCGGCGATTTGACATAAATACCCATCTCACCCAATTTAAAACCGACTAGCCCAGCCCCCATCGCTAATAGCTCATCCGCCAAGTTACCTAAATAAGCACGGTTCAGATGGGGTAGGGTATGTCCTTGCCATGCGTCATAATCGGCACGACGCAGCATAAACACTATTTCATCAATACTTGGCAGAAAAACATCTACATACGGCAAAGTTCGCTGCAAAATCACGCGCCAATTGGCTTTGCCCGCTGCACCATTAGCATCTGGCAGACTCATATCCAGCGATGTGATAGCGCCTGTAGCTTTAGCTCGCTGATAAATGGCTTCCAATTCTTGCCCATCATGATTGTACAATCGCGGCAAAATTGGCGGATAACCCAGATGAAATATCCGGGCGCGTTCTACCAACACAAAATCAATATCGGCAACCCCAAAATTGCGATTCGTGCCAGTGCAGTGCAAAAAAGTTCGGTCAGCATTTTCAGGTGATAAGGCAATCGTATAAGACGCAGGTTCGCCAGATTTAGTATGAATAAATTCTGTAAGGCGCTCATCGCGTTGGCGTAAAAAATTCACGATAAGTTGACTCATTAAATCATCGCCGACCAGCGCCAGCAACCGCACATTGGTTTGGAGGCGGTGCAGTGCCAACCCTGTATTGGAGACCGCACCGCCTGTAGATACTGTCATAGGTTCAGTTTCTATCAATTTGCCGGGGATAGTGACTGAATTGGCAGTTACACCCCGCATCCCCGGAATTAAATCTAAGCACAGATGCCCGCAAACGATAATATCTATATCTTTCATCGTGTTACCCATTGAGTTTTTGTTGCAGCGCCATCATCTGACGCTGGAGATTAATGCCCAGTTCAACATCACCGTTTTGCATTTCCCAATCTGACCAAAGCTCTAACGTCGCTATTTGTTCTTTTTCATCTGCCTGTTCTTCAAAGAGGGCATAGCTTTTTCCATAACATTGCGTCACAGAATATGACTCGCCCAATACTTCAACAGGCTCATCAATGTTATCGGCAATGCGCCCTAAAGTGCGCCAAACGCGCCCGATGAAAAGGGGTGTCCCGGATTTTTGCCCTTCTTGCAACGCCATCACGCCCGCAGTTACGGCATCGTAAGATTTTCCTTGCGCCAACCGTGCATCTGCCAAGGATAAATAGGTTTCGGATAAACCCCACCATTCTGTTCCAGCAGTGCGTTCTATTACCCGTTCTAACCATTCCTCAGCGTGGGCATATTGGCGCAATGCAACATGGACACTGCCGAGATTAGTCAGAATTGCCAATTCAGCATCTCGATACCCAATTGCCTGAAAAATCTCAAGTGCTTGTGTATAAAAGGGGATAGCCTCATGGTAATGTCCGGTAAGGCGTTCAAATTCCCCTAGATTGTTTAGTTTAATGGCAATGTCGCGGCGATCCCCTAATTCTCGTGCAATATTCAGAGCCTGCTGCATATAATCTGTGGCGGTATCGGCTGCCCCTTGCATGAAATGCACAATGCTGAGTGTATTCAGGTTACGCCCAATTTGTCCTGATAAGTTTAATTCCTGACTAAGTTGTAACCCACGTTCTGCGGCTGCCTGTGCTTCGGCATATTCGCCTTTACGATATAATCCCCATGCAAGATTGCCTAACGCTTCTGTCAACTCATTACGGGCTGAGTCTCCGGCAGATTCGGCTAAATCGCGGGCTTGCAGTGCAGTCGCATACGAATCATCACGTTTTCCCTGACTACTTTGAACATCGGATAAGCCTATCAAAGCACGGGCTGTCCAAGCGTGGGCGAGTTCAATGGGGTCTTGCAACTGCTGGGCTGTATCGCGCATTCTTGAATAGATTTCGTAGGCTTCATCAAATTGCGCCTGCCACCGCAGCATTTTTCCTAGACCGTCATAAACAATTAAAAATTGCGGTAGATACGCGCTGGTCTGGGGCAAATATTTGAGGGCTTGACGATAACAATGAATTGCTTCCTGCGGGGCATATGCCCATTCTGCTTTTTTGCCAGCCCGTAGATACCAGCGGGCAGCATCTTCAAAATCACCCGCTTGCTCCAAGTGCAATGCCATTGCTCCCGGCTGTGCATAATTGTCACCATAAAGTTTGGTGATGGCATCGGCGGTGCGGCGATGTAATTCGATAGTCAATTCCGACGGCGTTTCCGCGATTAAAATATCGCGCATCCGATTATGATTAAAATGCCATTCATCGCCTTCGACATCTAAAACACTAGCATAATTGCAATCCAGCAACCATGTTTCCATTTTTAGCTCTGGCAGGGCAGTTTGCAACAATCTTAAATCTAGTTCACGCCCCATCACTGCGGCTAGGCGCAGCGGATACAAAGCATAGTCTGGGATACGTTTAAGCCGATGTTGAATCGTGGCAACAATGCCACCACTGAGGATACTTTCCGGTAATTGCATTTCTTGAATACGATCAAGATTACCGGCTTCATCTGCCAATGTTCGCAGGATTTCCACCATAAACAACACATTGCCATCGGTTTCGCGCCGCAGTAGTTCAAGCAAATCTTCCCGCTGTCCGGCATTGCCCAAAATTGCTTGGCAAAGCAGCATCATTTCCGTCGTTGTCAAACGAGTTAAGCGAGATACCAATATGCCCGGAAATTGTTCTGGAAAATCTGGCACTTCATCATCCCGATAGGTGGCGACGAGCAACCAGTTTGTCCCTATAATGTTTTGCTGCAAATGTTTGAGCAAAAAGAGACTGGCAGAGTCTGCCCAATGTAAATCTTCCAACAGAATGACCAAAGGCTGGCGTTGGCGAATCAGAATTTTTTCTAGGGTATCTGCCAAACGGTCTTGGGCAGCACTACCTTCTAAGAATGGGGCAGGGGGAATCGTTTTTTCTAGCAAGACATCCATATCTGGGATAAGGGGTTTAAGGATACTGGCTTCTTGGTCGGTGATGTCTGTCATGACGACGAGGCGGCGTACCACCTCTGACCATAAATGATAAGCATTGCCACCTTCTTGAATTGCTTGCCCACGCAGCACCAAGGCACCCCGCACCAATGTTTGAGTATGCAATTCAGATAAGAGGCGCGATTTGCCCACGCCGTTTTCGCCGCCAATCAGCCATAAACTACCTTTATTATCGGAGGCATCGCGGAAAGCATTGTTTAAGTCGCGCAGAATATCATCACGTCCCACAAACACGGCAGATTGCAAAAAACTTTCGCGGATCGAGAGCGTTTCTTGCGGGAAATCAGCATCTATGACCTCTTGTAAATCTACCAACACTTGGGCGGCATCTTGATAGCGTTCTTCCGGGTCTTTATGCAGTAGTTTTTCTAAGATGGGCACTAAATAATCCGGTATATCTGGATGGGTTAAATCGGGCGGCGTATAGAGTGTATCGCGCACCAGCGTCGAAGCCGTTGTAGTATCAAAAGGATGCTGTCCAGTGAGCAATTCATAAAACATAATGCCCACCGCGTATAAATCAGAAGGCGGGGATGGGGCAGTTCCTATCAGCAATTCGGGAGCAATATAAGTTAGGGTCCCTGATATATTTTCATTTTCGTCATCACTGGTTTCTCCACGCACCGCTGCGATACCAAAATCAACCACTTTGACCTGTTGCTGAACAATTAATACATTTTCCGGTTTTAAATCTAAATGCAACACATGATTCCGATGCAGATAGGTTAATGCTTGTAAGGTTTGCATCAACAGGCGTAAGGTATTTTCAAATGAAACAGTTGTACCGGGTTCAAACAACGGTTGGGCGCTATCCAGCAGTTGCATGGTGAAATAAGGCAGCAAGTCACTATCAAATCCATAATCCAGCACCCGAATCACATAAGGATGGCAAAGCGACGCAGCAATTCTAAATTCATGCGCCAAACGCAACCGAAAATCAGCCCCTACAGTTGAGTCTTGAGCGATGGTAGGAGCTAAAGTGGTCACTGTTTTTAAGGCAACCGCATCGCCTGTTAAGCGGTCATAGGCACGGTAAACAATCCCCATACCCCCACGCCCTAATTCTTTATCCAACCGATAACGCCGCCCTAAATCCGGGGTAATTGCAACACTCATATGTCTAACATCTCCGGGCATTAACTAACCATAGTTGATTGTAGCGTTTTTTAGGAAAAACAGAAATTACAAGCGAGTGTTTTTGAGGGGAAATTAACTAACATTTCAGTATAAATTTGGTTTGTCCTGAAAATTTGTTAGGTATATGCTTGAAAAATAACAAGTTGCCTCAATACAAAGCACATAAAATGAATATAACGTAAAGAAAAATCATTTTTATCGTTTAAAATTACACTATTTTTCTTGATAACTCAAGGGATTTGTAAGTTTGATTTTATGTGCCTGAAAGGGCGTAAAGATGACAATACTAATATGTAACATCCGTTAATTTGTCATCTCTTATTATCATCACTCACAGTATTTGCATTGATGAGCAAATATTGTTTTAGTGGTTTGGGGAATGGTTATTATGACTAACCGAGAACGTCGTTGGTTGCTGCGCGGTGGGATTATGCTCATCGCCGTATGGGTGCTGGTGTTGGCATCCATCCAATATCAGCGCAATGAAGCTGGTGCTAATGTGCCAGAAATTGCTAACATTACTGAAAATGATACAACGGAGGTTGTTCTGGCGACACCTGCGCCTGATGAATCTTCTGTTGCAGCACAACCTCAAGAAAATACCCCTACTGAAATTATTCAAAATAATGATAACGGTATAGACAATACGTTGGTTGTTGCCAATGTGCCGACAGAACCTATTCCGGGCGTGGCAATTGTGCAATTTGCAGCAGATAGCGATGCTGCCCAACGGGATGCCTACTTAGCTGAAATTGGGGCAACCATCATCAGCGAGATTGCGGCACTTCATACCGTAACCATTAAACTGCCGGACACAGTTGCCTATAATACGTTGCCTGCATCTTCGTTACTCATAGCAGCAATGCCCGATTATTATGCGGGGGCGGCGTTTACACCCAATGACCCGCTGTATATGAGCCAGTGGAATCTGCCAGTTATCAACGCGCCGGCGGCATGGGCAGTGCTGCCAACCACTGCTGCTCCGGTCAAAATTGCCGTCGTAGACAGCGGTATTTGCGCTGCTCATACTGAATTAGCGGGCAAAATTGCAGCTGATGGTTGGGATTTTGTTGAAAATGATGCTAATCCGCAGGACGATTATGGTCACGGTTGCGCCGTCACTGGCGTGATTGCTGCCCAACATAACAATCGCTTGGGCATAGCAGGGGTCGCGCCGCACGCTCAAATTTTGCCTGTGCGCGTTTTGGATGCTCAAGGCATCGGTAGTTATTCGCAGGTTGCGGCAGGGATTGTATATGCCGTTGACCATGGCGCGAAAATTATCAATATCAGCCTTGGCGGGAATAATCCTTCCAGTATCCTCGAAAATGCGATTGATTATGCCACCCGGCATGATGTATTAGTGGTGGCGGCTACCGGGAACAATGGCTCGGCACAATTGCTTTATCCGGCAGCTTATAGCGAAGTGGTTGCTGTTGGCTCTGTAGACCCGAATGGGACAATTAGCAGTTTTAGCAATTATGGTGCGGCAGTTGGTTTATATGCACCGGGGCGCGATATTGCGACACTGGCATTGGATGGCGGTTATACGACCCTCAGTGGCACATCGTTGGCGACACCGCATGTCGCCGCTATCGCTGCATTAGAAATGGCGTTTGGACGCCATTTGACCGTTAATGGCAAAACGGTTTATTTCCAATTAGATGATGACGACGCTGGCGATGGCGAAATTACGCCTGTGCCATTGGCAGAGTGCGATAGCGACATTGTTAGTGCAGCACAGGAAAACTACTTCAATCTAATTCAGCAAGGCATCAGTGGCGATGCATTGCAGCAAGCCGGGCAAGCCTATCTCGCCGCCGCCAGCGAATGTTTTGCGCTGCGCTATAACAACGGTACGATTATGATTGATGGTGGCGCGATTGGTTCACCCAATGTAGAAGCATCGGCACAGTTCCGCAGTTTTGGGACAAAATGGGGTCTACCACCTGCCTTTGACCAGAATTTCCCTCCGGCGGTTTCCGGTGGCACGATTACCTATACCTTCTTGCCAAATAGTGTTGACATCTCCGGGGCGGAACTGCCAACTGCGATTAATCCGATTTCCAGTTCTGTCGGCAATTTACCGGGGAACACTAGCACCTGCGATTTACAAGAGCGCATTCGTTTGGCGTTTGATGCGTGGGAAACAGTTGCTGATATTCAATTTGTAGAAATTACTGAACCCCAACCACCCGCGCCGTTTAATGCGCCTTTTGATGCAGCGATGGCAGATATTCGCATTGGGGTACACCCGATAGATGGTCCTTCGGGTCAGCTTGGGTATGCTTATTTCCCATCGAATTTGCCCACCAGCGACGCTGCCTATGAAACTGGCACCGGCGACATCTTCTTTGACTTTGGCGAAAATTGGGATTGCGACACTGTATTTGATAATGCAGGCAAAATTATCGCGCTCGATTTAGGCTTGGTGGCGCTGCACGAAATTGGTCATGCGGTTGGTTTGGGACATGAACAAACCAATAAAGCCATCGCTGTTATGAACCCAGCGTATTCGCCCAATTTGCCACTCACTGGCAACAGCGGCAATTTCTATCTGGATTTGCTGCAAGCCGATGACAAAAACGGCGCTCGTGCTATTTACGGTGCGCCAGTAGGTGAAATCGCTACACCCATTATCATCAATATCAGTGTGAATGGGTCTTTCCCAATTGTGACATATACGCCTGTCACTGATGCAGATTTGTATCAAATCCAAATTACTACAGCAGCGGATACGGAATTTGCAACTATTGTTCGTGATACCACTACCGACAGCACAACCTTCACAACCAATACACCGCTGACCAATGGCAGCTATTTGGTGCGGGTTCGCGCTTTTAATAATGGTTGGGGAGCATGGAGCGATAGTGACGATTTCACTATCAATACCGGTGTGCCGCAGCCGATTACACCCAGTAATAACGAAGCAGTTTTCAATGGTGTGGTGACATTTGGCTGGAATGATGAAGATGCCCCCAGCGCCACTGAATTTGAAATTGAAATTGCCACCCGTGCTGAATTTGTAGATGATAATTTCTTAGTCATTCGTACCGCCGATATTGCCGATGACAGCGTAGACATTACGTTGACTGATGCTGGCACATTTTTCTGGCGCGTGCGGCGCGAAGGTGGCGACTTTAGCCAACCGTATCGCTTTACCATCGTGGCAGAACGTCCTGAAAACTTAAACGTTGTCGTGGATAATGGCAATGAAGTGACCTTCAATTGGTCGCCTGTTTCCGGCGCTGTGGAATATGAATTCCAGCTAGATAGCTCGGAAAATTTCGTTGGACTGTTGTTTTTGGACAAGCTGTTCCTCGACAAGTTATTCTTGGATAAGCTGTTCCTTGATAAGTTGTTCTTGGACAAATTGTTCCTTGATAAACTTGAATCGGATGATTTGTTTTTGGACAAGCTGTTCCTTGACAAGTTATTCTTGGACAAGCTGTTCCTTGATAAGTTGTTCTTGGACAAGCTGTTCCTCGATAAGTTATTCTTGGACAAGCTGTTCCTTGATAAGTTGTTCTTGGACAAGCTGTTCCTCGATAAACTGTTCTTGGACAAATTGTTCCTCGATAAATTGACGACCACCAGCGTTGTGGGTTCGCTGCCTGTGAGCGAAGGCGACCATTACTGGCGCGTTAGAGCCGTGTATGCCGATGGTGTGCGCGGTCCTTGGAGCGATACTGCTGAATTTACGATTGATACCCGCAATAACAATGTGGTCATCAATGAAATTAAAGTGCATGATCCGTCATGGATTGAATTGTATAACGCTGATAACAACGCCGTTGACCTGACCGATTGGCAACTTATCGTCGAAACTGCCAATGGCGAAGTATCGTTGGTTTATACGTTCCCATCGGGAACAATCATGCAGCCCAATGAATACCTTGTCTTATATGAAGCCGACGGTACAAATACCGATACAGCCCAGTATTTAGGCAGCAATACCATTGATTGGAATGTGACTGACACACCCCAACCAGCAGCGTTGGCGAATATCAAAGCGGCAGCGTCTGTGGCAGTGCCGGATGTTAATGCTATCGTGGGTTTGACGAGCGATACCGTTATGAATGCACCCGCCAATGACGATGAAAAAGTCACGGCACAGGCGACTATCACGGTAACAACGACCAGTGAAGTGGGTCCCGGCTGTACTTTAGCAAATGCGATTGATGCTGCTAATAACGACGAAGCCAGTGGCGATTGTCCGGCGGGAGACGGGGCTGATGTAATTGAACTGGGTAACAATGAGAATTATGTGCTGACAAGCGAATTGCAGAACATCACCAGCAATATCACGCTCAACGCCAATGGCTCAACTATCCAGCGCGATACTTTTGGCGATACCCCAACCTTTGCTATCTTCACAGTAACAGGCACGGCTAATTTCACACTGAATGACGCCACACTTTCCGACGGTGCGGGCGGTGTCGGTGGGAATATGCACGTAGGTGGTACAAGCATCGTGACTGTAACTAATTCCACCATCAAAAACGGCAATTCGACCAATGGTGGCGGCATTTTCGCAGGCGGCAACACCACGTTATTGGTGAAAAATAGTACCATTCACAATAACACGACGTTTGCCAATGATGGCGGTGGTTTGTTCTTGACTGGGACAGCGACCATTAGCAACAGCACCATTAGCAATAATTCCGCTGCCCAATATGGTGGTGGGATTGTCACTTCCGCGACCGAGTTCAGTACGACTAATATTATCAACAGCACTATCACCCAGAATAGCGCCGGGTTTTCAGGCGCTGGTTTTTCCAATTTTGCCGGGCAAGCTAATGTCAAAAATTCGATCATTGCCAACCAAATCGGCGGTGACAACTGCACCGGAGAAATTACGGATTTTGGTGGCAATTTTGCCAATGACAATACATGCGGCGGTGGCTTTACTAATACAGCAACGCCGTTGATTGAAAATACATTGGCAAATAATGGTGGCACAACCCAAACCTTTGCTTTAGTCAGCGGCAGTCCGGCGATTGACGCTGCGACTGACTGCACGGATTTGAGTTCTAACGCTATCGCTATTGACCAACGCGGGATTTTGCGCCCGCAAGGTGGCACTTGCGATGCAGGCGCTTTTGAACTGGAATCAGTTGGTGAGCCGCCTGCCGTTAATATGGTGGTCAATGACCCAGATAACACTATCAATGGCACAGATGGTCTCTGCTCACTCAGCGAAGCTATTCTTGCTGCTCATTCTGGCACACCGTCTGGTTCTGAATTGGGCGAATGTGTTCCGGCAGCGGGCATCAATACCATCACGATTGATGTGCCAACGATTACAGTGAGCCAAAACTATGGCGAAAGCAGCACCGGATTGCCGGGAATTTCTATCACGCTGATTATCGAAGGCAATGGTGCGATTGTTCAGCGCAATAGCGAAAATAACTTCCGGTTGTTCCGTATCACCACTGATGGCAACCTCACATTGGATAATATCAAAGTTCGTAATGGCAGATTGATCGGTAATGACGGTGGCGCTATCCGCAATGACGGCACTTTAACGCTGCAAAATAACAGCGTCGTTGAAGATAACACGGGCGATTGGGGCGGCGGTATCTTCAATACTGGCACGCTAAATCTGATTGATAGCACCGTTAGCGATAACACCGCTAATGAAGGCGGCGGCATTTATAATTTAGGCATAATGAGCATTCTTCGCAGTGCCATCAGCAACAACACTGCTGAATTTGGTGGTGGTATTTATATCGCTGACCCCGATAGTGGTGGTGCTGCATTGCAAACACCTGATAACACTGTTCGCGCTACCGATTTCAGCGGATATTGGACAGAGATTGAAGATAGCCTTATCTCTGGCAACAGTGCCACTAATGGCGGCGGGATATTCGCTGATTATGAAGTAGCGGTTATTCGGTCAACAGTCACCAATAATACTGCCAGCAACAACGGCGGTGGGATTTATCACAGCACGTATGCAATCGTTTTACTCCAAACCAGTGTGGTGCAAAACAACACTGCTGGGTCAAACGGCGGCGGCATTTACAGCAATTCGGGTTACGTAGACGTTGTGGAACGCAGCCTCATCAGCAATAACCGCGCCAACAACAACGGTGGCGGGATTTACGCAGTAAGTTTTGAGACAACCATTAACAACAGCACCGTTGCTGATAACGAAGCTGGCTCAAACGGTGGTGGTCTGTATATCGGAACATCGCTATTTATCACCCGCAGCGCGATTATTCGTAACCAAGCGAGTAACAACGCCGGGGGGATATACGTCAATATTAACCCAGCGGCAGAAGAGTCCGCTGAGATTAACAATACGACCATCAGTGGCAATGATGCGCTTGAAAATGGTGATGGTATCTACACAGATGATAGTCTGTTTATCAGTAATACAACCATCGCCTTCCATGAGGGGACTGGTTTATATGCGACTAATGGTTTCATCAATATCAGTGGTTCGCTCTTTGCGAATTCTGGCGAAAACTGCGTTACGATAAGTTATTTTAACTTAAACGTAAATAGCGATAGCCTTGCGACGGATGCTACCTGTTCAGACGCTACCATTGGCGACCCCATGTTGGGCGCATTAACAGGTAATCCAGCCTATCATCCGTTGGAAACAGGCAGCGATGCTATTGATAATGCTGTTGGCGAATTTGTTTGCCATGATATAGACCAACGCGGCGTCGCCCGTCCGCAAGGTGCAGAATGCGACTCTGGGTCTATTGAAAGCACCCAAGCCAATGCGCCGGTTCCAGTGGTGGGTACTGTCGGCGGTACTGTTCGGTTAGTGCAAAATAGTACAATCGTAGAATTAGTGCGCTTTGGGGATACCACAGCGCCCGTAACGAATGACTTTACAGGTGGCAATATTGCACTGCCCGAAAATGAAGACGAAACTATCGGGCGTGACCCCTATAGCAGCGATACCAATCATGTCAGCGATTGGGCGCGGCAAGCACCGACACTCGGTGGGCAGAACTTTGTCCGGTTGAAGATTAATGAAATCAACACTGGCACAACCGATTATATCGAAATCGTGAATCCCGGTTTCGACACAGTAGATATGACTGGTTGGCAACTTATCACGTTTGATGGTAACGGGTTTCAGGAAATTGTGTATACATTCCCGAATGGCTTCAGCATTGCGCCCATTACGTATGTCGTCGTGTATGAAGGCGCAGGCAGCAATACCGATACCAAACTCTACATGAATCAGAGCATCTCATGGTCAGACTTTAATGCCAAAGGTGCAGTCAGCCTGACCAATGGTGGCTTTGGAGTGGATTTCGTCCGGTTCGGAGATGGTGGTGCCAATGCGCTGGCAATTGGTGATGTTCAACCCAAAGAAGGTACAAAATTCATCGGCTTAGGCGCAGTATCACCGCTGCCGTCGCAATCTTTAGGGCGCGATTCGTTGTCTAATGATACGGACACGGGCAAAGATTGGACAACCCAAACGCCTTCTGGCAATAAAGTTAATCCAGTTGATCCAACACCTGCCAACGATGATTTTATCAATGCGATTGTGATTGATTCGCTGCCATACCAAAACAAGCAATCTACGCTGGAAGGCACAGTCAACAACAATGAACCTGTACCAGCGTGTGGCGTCGGTGTGGGACGGACGGTTTGGTACGTTTATACCGCTACTAGCAATGAAAACATTCGCATTCAAACCGATGGCACAGATTTTGATACAGTGCTGGCGGTCTGGACATATAACGGCATTAATTTTACGGCGGTAGATTGCGATAACGACAGCGGCGAAAGCACACGCTCACGGTTAGATATTGCAGCGACATCTGGCACAACCTACTACATTCAAGTGGGTGGTCAAGTCAATGATGGCGGCGCTTTGGTTCTGTCAGTTCAACCGCCTGACAATGATGATTTTGATGATGCTTTACCTGTAACATCTGCGCCGTATAGCAACACGCAGCAAACATTGGCAGCCACATTATTGGCAGAAGACCCAATCCCATCCTGCGTCAGCAGCTATAACCGCACTGTCTGGTATGAATTTACACCGACTAGTAATGATACTATTCGTTTTACAACTGAAGATTCAGACTATGATACGGGTATCGCAGTCTATACAGGCACACGCGACAGCTTGACCGAAGTTGCTTGCAATGACGACGAAGGACAAGATGAAACGTCGAGCTTGTTGTTCACGCCGGTTGCTGGCACAACCTACTATGTCATGGTTTCTGGCAGCCAAGATAAAAGCGGCACAATGGTCTTTGAAGTGCAAAACATCACGACACCTGTCAATGATGAACTGGATGGGGTTATTAACTTCACGCTGACCAACGATACGCCACAGTTTACATATGAAGAAAACACGGATGGCGCAACCAACAGCAATGACGAACCTGTTCATAGCTGCGGCTTAAGTGATGATAAATCTGTTTGGTTCAGCTATACACCGAGCATTGATGGCATCGTGGTTCTGCAAAGCATCAATGCCAATTACGATACTGTGATGTCTGTCTATGAAGGTCAGCCCAATGGCAGCAGCAGCGATATTGCTTGCAATGACGATGTGGATGCCAATCAGACTTTGTTGAACAACATTAGCGCCGCTGTTGGTGTTGGGTCACGCATCATTCTGGATGCCAATATTGGCACGACTTACTATATCCAGATTAGTGGACGGTTGGGCGCAAGCGGTAATCTGTTTTTTGAAGCGTTTATCCCAGATGTGACGCCGCCGAATGACGAAATCACGGGCGCATTTGATGTTACCAGTTTGCCATATGAATTTGAACAAACCACGACAGGCGCAACATTGTCGCCGAATGATGAGTCTTTACTGCCATTCTGCGGGTCGGATTTAGGCAAGACAGTTTGGTATACCTACACGCCCACTGATGGCAATGCGTATCTGGAATTTTCGACTGATGGCTCAACCTTCGATACTGTCATGGCAATTTACAAGGAAATAGATGGCAATTTAGTCGAAATTGCTTGCGACGATGACAGTGGCGATGGTACACGCTCCCTGATTCAAACGACGACTGGTGATACAACGCCTTTATTCATTACCATCGGCGGGTATCAGGGCGATAGCGGCAATCTGAAATTGAATGTTTCAGCATTGAATCGTCCACCAACGATTGAAAATCCGGGCAATCAAGCTGGTTTAGCAGGTCAACCGATTGCGCCGCTGCCCATCATCGCCGATGATGAAGATAACGATACATTGGAATTCAGTGCCGCCGGACTGCCGCCGGGCTTGGAAATTGACCCTGTAACGGGTGTGATTAGCGGTGTACCGGGTGGTGCATTTGCCAATACCTTGTTCGCCAATGCCGATTTGCCCGTGTTATATACGGTGGTTGTCAGCGTGAATGATGGCAACGGCGGTATTGCTCGCACGCGCTTTAATTGGTCGCTTTCGCAGCCTAATCAAACCATTGCTGTAACCAGTTTCACGCTAGTGAATGCTGAAAATGGCACCGACATTATGGCGATTACCGATGGCATGATCATTTTTGACGGCGATTTGCCGACAACACAGCTTAGTGTTCGCGCCAATACCAGCGGCTCGCCGGAAAGCGTGCGCTTCGCCCTGAATGGCAACCTTAATTTCAACACAGATAATGCAGCGCCATTCGCACTAGCGGGACAAACAGGTAGCGATTACAACGCTTGGGCGTATGTCCTTGGGCAAGAAAACCTGCTGACAGCGACACCGTTCACACAAGATAATGCGGGTGGGCTAACGGGAACATCATTAAGTGTGTCGTTCACAATTGCCGAAACGCCGAATCAAGCGCCGACTGTGATTAATCCGGGCAATCAGACCAATACCAGCGGTAATGTCATTAATCTACCGATTGTTGCCAGTGACCCTGAAAATCAGACACTCACATACAGCGCAACGGGCTTACCAAGTGGCTTGAGCATCAATCCCAATACCGGTGTGATTAGCGGAACATTGGCAGCAAATGCCCAAACCAGTAGCCCATACACCGTCACAGTGACCGTCAAAGACCCCGGCAATTTGTCCGATAGTGAGACCTTCACTTGGACAGTCAAGCCATTGTGCGTCCCGGATCCGTTGGCACACTTAACGGCACAAATTGTTCCGGGTGCAACTGCCGGAAAATGGGTGGGCGTTATCACCAATAATTCAGATTGCAAGTATGATGTTGGTATGGCGGCGTATCAGAAGATGGACAATACGCTGAAAAATCAGGTCTTGTTTACACCGAATGGCACGGCAACGGCGCTGCAAATTGGACGCGGTGAAACCCGCTTAACCGTCACTGCACCGCAATGCGCTGCCCAGTTGGATATCTTCTTCGATGCTAGCCATCTAGGGGTGTATTCAGCATATACAGGACAACAAGCTCAATTGGACATCGTGCCATTGATTTTGCCCGCCTTTGAAACGAACCAATTTGGCACGTATGGTAATCGTTATAATGCCCGTTTATTGTTAGCACGACACTTGCCGGGTGATTTCTGTGGTGACGATGAAGAAGAAGAACCAACACCGAATCTGGCACCAACGGTCAACAATCCGGGTAATCAAACCAACACCAGCGGTAATGCTATTGCGCTGCCGATTGTGGCGAATGACCCTGAAGGTTTGGCGCTGACTTACAGCGCGACGGGCTTGCCAAGTGGCTTGAGCATCAATCCCAATACCGGTGTGATTAACGGCACATTGGCAAGCAATGCTCACACCAATAGTCCGTATACAGTCACAGTGACCGTTAAAGACCCCGGTAATTTGTCCGATAGTGAAACCTTCACTTGGATAGTGAATGCGCCTGCGC
This sequence comes from Anaerolineae bacterium, assembly GCA_022842885.1. Taxonomy (GTDB): domain Bacteria; phylum Chloroflexota; class Anaerolineae; order Aggregatilineales; family Phototrophicaceae; genus JALHOR01. The sequence continues at coordinate 99,724 of JALHOR010000002.1, read as the reverse complement.
CTGTGAATCAGCCGCCAACCGTCACTAATCCGGGCAATCAAACCAATACCAGCAGCGATGTCATTAATCTGCCGATTGTTGCGAACGACCCTGAAAATCAGACATTGATCTACAGCGCAACGGGCTTGCCGAGTGGCTTGAGCATCAATCCCAATATGGGTGTGATTAGCGGCACATTGGCGAGTAATGCTCACACCAATAGTCCGTACACAATCACAGTGACTGTTAAAGACCCCGGTAATTTGTCCGATAGCGAAACCTTCACTTGGATGGTGAATGCGCCTGCGCCTGTGAATCAAGCACCGACGATCAACAATCCGGGTAATCAGACCAACACCAATGGGCAATCAGTGAATTTACTTATCACGGGTAATGACCCTGAAAATAAACCGTTGCGCTTCTCAGCAACAGGTTTGCCCGCAGGCTTAAGTATTGATGATGCCAGTGGTGTGATTAGTGGCATTCTGGCAAGCAATGCCCACACCAGCAGCCCGTATACTGTTACGATTACCGTGTTGGATGATGGCGGTCTGACAGACAGCAAGCAATTTAGCTGGATAGTTAACGCGCCTACGCCTGTGAACCAAGCACCGACGATCAACAATCCGGGTAATCAAACCAACACCAGTGGGCAATTAGTGAATTTACTTATCACGGGTAATGACCCTGAAAATAAGCCGCTGCGCTTCTCGGCTACAGGTTTGCCCGCGGGCTTAAGCATTGATGATGCCAGCGGTGTGATTAGCGGCATTCTGGCGAGCAATGCTCATACCAGCAGCCCATATACAATCATTATCACTGTATTGGATGATGGCGGTCTGACAGACAGCAAGCAATTTAGCTGGATTGTAAATGAACCAGCACCGGTTGTTCTCTGCTCACAATTAGACCCATTAGCGCATTTGACGGCACAAATTGTTCCCGGCGATGTGGCAGGTAAATGGGTGGGAATTATCACCAACAATTCCGATTGCTTGTACGATGTAGGTGTAGCTGCCTACAAAAAATTAGATGCAGTACAGAAGAATCAGGAATTGTTCAGTTCTGCCACTGCCTTGCAAGTTGGGCGTGGTGAGACACGCTTAACGATGGATGCACCTCAATGTGCAACACAATTGGATGTGTTCTTTGATGCCAGCCATCTCAGCATTTATCCGGCATATGCAGGCAAACAAGCCCAATTAGATGTCGTGCCAATGGTGGTGCCAACCTTTGCAACAAATCTTTATGGGATTTATGGCAACTGGTATGGACCGCGCTTGCTGAAATTCCAGCATATCTATGGACAGTTCTGCACGCCGGATACCGATAGCGATAAAGTTGTGGATACCTTCGACCTCTGCCCGCAAACTCCGGCAGGAGCGATTGTGGATGCGACCGGCTGTGCGGCATCGCAGTTGGATGGTGATAACGATGGTATCCATGATGCGCTCGATACTTGCCCGCAAACTCTTGTTGGCGATACCGTTGATGCAACAGGTTGTACAGTAACGCCGATTGAGCCTGTGACTTCGCAAGCGCAGAATAGCGTTCCGGCGGGTGATGCCGCAGCCGCCCAATCTACAGGTACCACGCCGCCTGTGGAAAATACGGATACCACAATTCCGGCTGATGCGCCTGCCGCTGTCGAAAGTGCAGCATCTGGCAGCTAATGTAGCCTTTTGAGTTAAGTTTTTAAACAGGGTATAAAAATTGATTTATACCCTGTTTTTATTTACTTATCATGAATAGTTATAAACCAGTCTTCTGATATACCTCTCCTCATATCTATTCATCTCTATAGACTATTTTTGGCATTTTAAGGCGTTTTCATAACTACATATAAATGCAGTATTACCGAAGTCCTGCTTTGCTCAAGCAATGCTCAAGCAAAATATACTTTAAAATAGTCCTTAAAACGGCAAGTCTTCTAACTCATCCTCTTGTTTCTTTTTCGATGTTTTGCCCAAATTCCCAAACGGTTTTAAATTGTCTAACGAGCCAACACGCCCGCCACCTGTATATTCCAAGAAATCACGCCTCTGGGCATCCCGCCGTCCTTTTGTAGTTTCACCTTTAAGCCCACGTTCACGCTTGCGTTCCCGTTCCGCATAGCCCAACTCAGTGAAATACCGTCCGCGCTCATACCTGCGCTTGCCTGAATTATCCTCTTTACCATACACCGCTGATTCATAATCGCCAGCGGCTAATTTGTTGAGTATGCCTTTGTCGTAAGCCGAAATTTTTACATCGCCTGCATTGGCAGCGGCAAGCACGGCGGCAGCTTCAATCTGATATTGTCGATTTCTCAGATTACGGGCTTGTCGCCGGGATATGTTTTGCTCTTGAGCAACGTCGTCATACTGGCGCTGGAAATAGTCGAAATCATAATAACGGTCTGCTACAGTGGATTCGCGTATTTGCTGGATTCTTTTTTGCACCTGCACGCGATCTACTTTTACATCGTCACCATCAAAATTGATGAGACGTTGCTGGAATAATTCATCTCGCACCGCGCCGGATCTCGAGCTTTGTACATACCGCGCAAGTTCGGTTTCAGTTCGCAGATTAGCGACTCGCCGCCGATCATCGCGTACAGTTTGCACATTATATTCCTCGAAAATAGTGTCATATCGCCTTAACTTTAGCCCGCGTCCCATCAAGAATACCCTTTGCCGTCTAAAGTTTTGCCCGCATTTATCCAATGCCAGCCGTGTTTATCACATTCTTTTCGCGCAGCGGGTCCACCAAGCACAAGATACATGATAGGTTTGCCTCTAGCATGGTCTAACGCCAGCGCGTGAGCAGCGTGCAAATGCTCAAAATCCTTCGTATATGCCCGATTCATATAAATACCCCAACCGTAAGGCACTCCCGCCAAATTCAGGCGCAAAAACCGCCGCGAAACATTCATGTCCACAATGGTTTTGATACCGCTTTTTTGCCAATAGCCCGCCATAAATCGCTTTTTGTGGATATGGTATAGCGCCTCTGCCAACGATTGCGTGTCAGCAGTGGAAAAATTAGGTTCTACCGCCATCTTAGCGCCTGTATCCACCAAAATTTGAGGATTTTTTGTCACCTTAGCAAAGCGAATATCATCTACATAAAAATGCCAACCATAAGCCCCAAATTTGCGCGGCTGACTATTCCATGCCGTGAGCGAAAAATCGGCAGCTAGGGCAGCTTGCATCTCAATATCCAGCAGGGGAATATCAAAATCGGCAATCGCCATATCATCGGGATCAATCATACCAGTATATAAATCGGGTTCTGGCGGTGATTCGGGGTTATCCAACCAGCGGAAAAAATTATGCCAGTAATCGGGTTCAGCACCGAGCGCCAATAGTGCTGAACGGTTTTTCTCATACTGGGTTCTCAAATACGGAATCACGCGCTGCATATCTGCGGGAACGTTATACAACCAACCTTCAATCCCACCATTCAGGATGATACTTGCCCCGATTTCCGAATCGCCGGGCAACTCTAAGACTGCTGTAGGGATTTCGGATAAACCCAACTTAGAGTAGGCATTCATCCAAACTGGATTTAGGATTTTTCCCGAATATTTGTTGATAAAAATCGGCATGATTGCGCCGAATACATTGGCAGCTGCCGCAATCGCATCGGGCGCGTTCTCTTGATAGGGCAGAACAGGTAGAGCGTTTTGCAGTTTTTCAGGAGTGATATTGACTAATTTCATAGATACCTCTGCACATGAAGCACCAGCAAATAAACAATACCACCCGCCGCCGTAACGAAAACCAGTGACTCAATTAGCCCATGCCCTATAGAAAGCAGAACGCCCGGCGCAAGTTTCCAATTGGCTTTCAGCGGGTAGAGCAGGGGAACACCCTGTGGCGTGAGCATGTCGCCTGCAAAGTGAATGAGCATACCAGCGCATATGGCAATCAATTGATCGGGGATAGGCGCAAAATTTGCCATAATGTGCGGTATCGTTACGAATAGCCCTACAAACAATAGCGAGTGGGTGAAACCCCTGTGCCGAATGCCCATAATGCCGTTTAAAATAATCCCGCTGCCGGGAATATAGCCTGACAAAATTGATTGTGGATGATCAACATCGGGCAACAGAGATCCCACCATCGTCATAGCCACAATGAGAAGCTGCTGATGTGGCATACCCCCTGCAAGATATGCCAGTGCCAGCCCGCCCGCGATTCCAGTTGCGAGATGTGTGCGCCCGGTCATTCATCACCACGTTTTTTCTTGATTTTGTCGGTAATTCTATCGGTTGTTTTGTCAATTATTCTGATTGCATAAAAGCCTATCTCCCATCCAAAAATACCGCCTAAAACCAGACCTAGCATTAAAATCGAGTTATCCATTACTTTATTCTCCCTTCAAGTCGCAGATTCTCATCAATCAATTTCGACATTTCTTTATACATATCATCTTGCTCTTTAAACATTCGGTGCAAATCAACCTGTATATATATTACACAACCAAAAGCAACCATCATTAAAACACCCACAATCACAAACATCAATTCAAGCATCTTCAATTCTCCTCAATAGCACTGTGTAACGGGTAAAATTCCTGTGTGTCATCCTCTGATTTTGGTTCTACTGACTGTTCTACTAGTGTATAGGCTTTTCTCTCTTTCGTAAGCATATAGGTCTTTCCGTTCCATTGAATGCCATCTTTTGCATCATCAATGATGTCTTCGACGATAAAGCGCAGTTTCCGTAGGGTCATGACCTCATTGCCAATTTGCTCATGAATGCGTGCAGCCGATAGTTTGCCGCCGAATTGCTCTATGCACATTTTTAGAGCGTCTTCGCGGGTAAATTTCTCTTTTGGCTTTTCACTGGTATTTTTGAGGTCAAATTCGCTATTGTCAGGATCGGGGAAGGCTTTGGACAGTCTAACAGCATTGGCAACCTCATCATCACTGATGAATGGCGATTGTGCGATGATCTCATAGCGCCCAACGCTGAAAACAAGCCTGCCCGGATGATTGGGCAAGGTTGCAGCCGTCACGGAATCCAGAATAACCATACTGGCTTGATGAGAGGGCATTTTGCCAGAGATACGTAGCGTCATGTTGGTTTTGACCCAACCCGGCAGAACATCTACAGAGGAGTGCTGCGTACATAAAACCAAATGAATCCCTACAGCGCGTCCCTGTGATGATAAAACCCGCAGTTCATTATGAATTTGCGTGGTCAAATCCCCTAAGCCTAATAGCGTAGCCATCTCATCTACAATGCAGATGAGACGTGGGATTTTTTGTTCCACTTTTTCGTTATAACTGGCGAGATTTTTTGCCTTAATCGCTTCAAAACGCTCTAATCTGCGCTCCATAATCACGCGCATATAAGACAAGGCTTCAAGCACTTGCCCCGCGTGCTTAACCATCGGGCGCAAGGCGTGTTTTATGCCTTGCCAGTGCGTAAACTCTATCCCACCTTTGAGGTCAACTAACATTAAGCGCACTTCGGCGGGGCTATTCATAGTAATCAGGGTAGCAATCATCTGATTAACATGATTGCTCTTGCCTGATTTTGTTGAGCCGGCAATTAAAATGTGGGGCAATTCCTCAAAGTTGTGCCACTCCACTTTGCGGTCTTGTGTTACGCCCGCTGCCCAGGGCGTTTTCGCGTGATCTTCTGCCGGGTACCAATCAATCACCTTGGAATAGATTTGTTTTTTGGGGATACCGTCCGGGCTATCTAGCCGTGATATGCTGTAAAAAAGGTTCGTACCACCATTTGACCATTCAATGGCGACAACGCGCTTGCACGATGCCTTGAGGTTTTGCAGTGTCTCATCACAGACTAAATCTTTAATGTCAACAGCGAAGGGTAGGGCAGAATGCCAGCGACCCGTCAGCCGTTCTACAATCGTTTGGGCGCTAGTCTTGATTTGGAATAAAACACGATCTTCTTTTATGAAAATTCTTTCAATTTTGGGTATCCGCTGGAATGGTTTGCCCCGTCGCTCACCCGCGTGATGCAGCCGCGGTGACTGGCGAAACACCGCGTTAATTTGCTCCTGCCAAACCAACGCTTCCCGCCGCAACTGGCGTTTATCTTCAGCGTCTTTCTTTTCCCACGCTACATAGTCCCGGTGTGAGCGTAGCTGTTGCGAAATTTCAACGAATTGGCTTGCCAGAGGCTTCAATCGGTCTACGCGAGCCTGAATATAAATGCCGCGTTTTTTGACAACTTTTAGTTGTTCTACGAGATTTTCACGCTTTTTACCTTTGGTGTTTTGTATCTCATAGCGCAGCTTCTCATATTGCTGCCGTAGTTCCCAATGTTCCGTTACCAAATAATTATATTTAGCACGATTTAAAGCAGCCGCCAATTGGCGATAGCGTTTGTTTAATGCAACCAGCTTGCGCTTAGGCAGTTTAGAACGCGCAGCCGCCGCCCGTTCCGCTAGTTCCGCTTCCATGAGTTTTTTATTGTCCTCATGAATGCGGGGTTTTAGTGGCTCACCGGGCGCTGGCACAGCATCAATCAAAATTTCGCGCTGTTTAGGCATTTATCTTGTACCAAAAACCATGATTGTAAGGCTTTTCGACAACTTCAATAATTCCTGCACGGCGCAATCGCCGCAATATTGCCTGTGCAGTGTTGGTATGACACAAAAATTCATCTGCGATGGTATTGGCAGATACTTGGATTAAACCTTCTTTTGACTGGTTTTTAAGCCAGTTAAACACTCTTTCATCTCGAATATGCATGTCAATTGTCGTAATCATCGTACACCCCTAGCGTCTCTCCAAAAATTATACTCCACAAAATTTGTTGACTTAGCTTAACTCAACAAATTTTGTGGAGTTATCTAATAAAAATTGTAGATAACATTAAAACAACAGTTAGGGCAAGGTGGATATATGCGCTATTTGATTGCGGCAATCATTTTTAGTTTTATCGTCACGGATGTGATTGTGGCGCAAGAAACACCACCTGCGCCGGATGCGGCGGGCATTTATTCCACGCTCACATCAGGGCAGATAACGCGATTTGATTACGCAGCGAATACCTCAGATGTGCATATCGCTAATCTTTTAACTGCGCTCTTGGCATCAATTTGGAGCATGTTTTTCTTTGCTTTATTCGTGGTTTTTGTGAGAGGTCTCAAAGCCTGATGGAGGAGGTGATCGGTTTACTCATAACACCATTGGTTATCATGCTGCTGTTTTGCTTGGTTTTTGAGCGATTCATATCTGCAATCCTCACAATTGCAGACATGGTGAGGACAGTAGATACATGGTAAACCCTACGGATGTTGGCGAGATGATTATGTTGGTATTCGCCCCATACATCCCCATTTTTGCAGGTGGCATAATCGGTATTATGACCACGATTCTACTCATAGTTTCAATTCGTAGATTACTACCGGAAAGTTTAACCTCATGATCAAAATGCTCAAAAAATTTCGCGCAAGCATGAAGATTTCGCGCAAGCAGGCAATCCAGTTTGTCGTGTTGGCAATTCTGCTGCTTATCGCCGCGATTCCCGCCTTCGCACAAACCCCTGTGCCAATTGTGATTGATACCAACGAAATTTTCACCCAAACCAACAACTGGATTGACGTTTTCCTTCCAATTGTGGCAATTGGGGCGGGTATCAGCATCGCTCTGGCAATCCTCACGTTTATCGTGCGCCAAATCGTCCAAGCGTTCTAGGCAGCTATGCCTATCCCCAGCTTTGTTTCACGTTTTTTCAAGGCACTCGTACCCCTAGCGAGTGTCTTGTTTCTCATTACCCAGCCTGTTTCAGCACAACAAGCGTGTGTGTGGCAAGAATCTGGTGGGAATGTAATCTTTGAAGCTGAAAATTATAATCGGCGGTTTGCGGGACCGTTCGATACGTGGGATTTTGTATCAGCACCAACCGGGTTCACTGGCACTGGTGCAATGCAAGCTCTGCCAGACAATGGCGGGTTTGAGGGTGGCACGGCGGGTCCAATTTTAGAGTTTGATGTCAATTTCACCACAACAGGAGTTTATTTCGTTGCAACGAGGCGTTTAGGAGCGACGGCAGATTCGAACGGTATACAAGTTGGTGTGAATGGCACGGTCATCTGGAATACTGCCAACATGACCAATACCAATGCCGCGTATATCTGGCATAAAGGCGGGGCAACCTCAGTCAATATAGCAACCACAGGAATTCGCACGATCCAGATTTACATGTCAGATGATGGTTTTATTATTGACAAAGTGTGGTTAAGCACGAACACAAATATGATTGCTCAGGGCAGTACTGCGGTTGGAAACGCAGAATCGACGTGTGCATCCTACACACCGACGCCCACTAGAACACCCACTGCGACTAACACGCCCACTGCGACGTTCACGCCGTCAAATACGCCTACCAACACGCCTACAGCGACTTTTACACCATCAAATACGCCCACTGCGACGATTACACCATCAAATACGCCCACTCCAACCTTCACGCCGTCTCCAACAGAAACGCCCACCAATACATCCACAGCCACTTTTACACAGTCGCCCACGGAAACATCCACTAACACGCCTACTGCGACTTTCACGCCTTCCCCAACAGAAACGCCATTAGGCGCTACTGAGACACCTACCACAACGCCAACACCCACAGCAACGCTTACGCCATCGCTCACCAACACGCCGGGCGGGATTACACCGACTCCCAATTTTGCGATTTATCCACAGGGAGCATGGAAATTTAGCGAAGGTTTTTATGGTTATTTAACGAATGATTTTTCATTGGCTGAGAATTTCGGAATCGCAAGGTGGATGTATTATGTGGCATCGCTGGGTTTGCCATACCCAGAGATAAGTTTTTACGTCAAAGGGCGGCATCTCATCATTCACGGTTTAACACAACCGATAGATGCACAATTTATTGTTTTTGCGGAGTCATTAGGCACACCGGGATTTGTGCAATACTGGGAGCTAGACTTATATTCATTCAGCGATCCCGGCGCAATTGCACCGTATCCGCTAGATTTGGTGCTAGACGATATTCATAAAATTACTATCTGGGCAGAAACTGGTGAAATCTGGCTAGACCATTTTGTGGTACTAGGCTCAAGCAATTTTATTACGCCGCAGCCAACATGGACGGCAGCCCCAACTATCACGCCGCAGCCCACCGCAACGCCACAACCAACGGCAACGCCATTCGTTTTTACTGGCAATGACACAACGCCTGTCAGCGTGTATGCCACGCTCACATCAGGGCAGCTCGTCAGATTCGACTATACAGCCAGTGCGGGCAGCGTCCATATTGCTAATTTACTGACGATGCTGTTCTTCAGCGTGTGGGCATTTTTTCTGTTTGGCGTTTTTGTCATGTGGAAGATGAGATAACCATGCTGAAGCGCAAGACGCCCATTGATTACATCCCCCCCGGTTATCAGGTGGATTTAGACAATTTACAACCACTGCAGGAAACCGGATGCATTCGGCGGCTGCTACTCATCATCGTGGGATTAGCGATTGTTGGGGGAATATTTGCAGGCATTGGCGCGTTGGTAAACCAATGGCTGAATCCAACACCAGTAGAGACGCCAACTATTTTAACACTCGTTCCATTGGACGGCGGCGCGGCGGCTGCCACTGCTACACCATCACCAGCGCCTACCAACACGCCCGATGCATGGTCACAAACTGGCACGGCATTGGTACACAATGAAGCAACTCCGACTCCTACAGTAGATTATTGTTGGTGGCAAACGCCTAGCCCTGTGCCTAGTTTTACACCCTTACCCGTTACGCCCGACGCATGGGCGCTGGAAGGCACGGCGATTGCCCTTCAAACAGGCACAGCCACATTTACGCCCTATCCCACGCAAGAACCACCGCGGGCATGGTGCAACCATATCACGCCTACAGCCACATTCACGCCATTTGAGGTGATCCGTGCCGAAAGAACACAAGAACCAACGCCACAACCATCGTTACAGCCCACACTGCCGTCCTTATCGCAACTGGCAACCCAATCTCTATCGCGTGCCGATTCGCCGCAAAGAGTGGTTATCCAGACTGTCATTGCGCCGCAAGTTGTCATCCAGACAGTGGTTGCGCCGCAAATCGTCACCCAAATCGTTGTGCAGGAAGTGAGGATAGAAAATATTGTTGTGGTTACAGCGACTCCAACCCCAACCCCGCTACCACCGACTGACATGCCGCCGGATACCACTGATTTACCGTCGCTCACGCCGACACCCACCGAAACACCCACAGCGACGGCAACCGCTACTGAAACGGCTACGGCTACTATCACCGAAACGGCTACGCCATGAACATGTATCGCTGGCTCTTATTTGCAGCACTATTTTTGCTGGCATCGTGTGGATCACCCGATACTAATGATGTTGACTGGTGCTATACCTATAATTTTGTGACAAGCCAAAACGAATTTAGCATCAGTGCGGGTAGTTGGGTATCGGGGCAAGGGTTAATCACTGACGACACGTTTTTATTGCAGTTTTCGTATGGTTACACCCGGTTCGTAGAGCCGGTATGGGTGATTGTCACTGTTGCACGGGGAATAGGTGTTACAGGCGATATTCCTGCAACCGTCGCCGGGGAGATTTTCGGAGTCGGGGGAACATTTTCAGCCGCTTTGCCCGATGGTCAAAATTCTGCTGTAATTTCGTTGCCAAACCCCACAATCGGTCTCGCTGGCAATGCGATTAATGTGACTGTGGATGCTGGTAATTATTTGTTAGTTCGCTCTATTGAGATTAGAGGCAATGGCGCGAATCCATTCCCTGTGAACGAATGCGATAAAGACCCGTTTGCCCCAACGCAGCCGCAAAATCCGACAGCCGTAACGCCCACACCGACGCTGGTACCCAGTGCCACCAACACGCTGCCAGCGTCGCCTGTGCCGAGCGAGACCGCCACGGCGACGATTACACTAACACCTAGTGTCACTAATACGCCAACCATCACCAACACGCCGGGCGGCTGGACATGCACATTTGACTTTTCTGCTGGTCAATTAGGCTGGACAATAGTATCACCATTTGGGAGTCACACTGGTGGGGAATTTGTCCATGCGGACGGTATCACGGGCAGCACGGCAATCCGTTCAGCGATGATCACCAAAAGTTTTGCGTCAACCACCCTCACCAGCATAGAGATCAATTATGACCTAACAAAAGGCACATATACCCAACCAGTAGCCAATCTATCGGCAGTGATTTTCTCGCAGTCGGGCATTGCTGCCAGTAAACTACAAAACACCGATGCAAATGGCAATAATAAAACATTTGGCTGGACAGGCAGTTCAACTTTTACCACGATTAGTCTGCAAATCGTGTCGAGCTTTGACAACATCGCGCCGCTTGACGACTATGGTGGTGCGGCGGCGATTAATAGTGTCACGGTATCAGGTATTGGTACAAATACTGTTTGTGACGATCCAACACCCACACCCACAGCCACGCAAACGCCCAACGCCGGCACGCAAACCGCCACTGCCCAGACTGCCACCGCCGCGGCAACGCTAACCCCGCCCGTACAAACGCCTAGTCCCGGTCCCGGATATGTCTGCACATATTCATTTGCTCTGAATGGTGGTGGTGGATTTCAATCAGTCGAAGGCAGTTACTCAAATGGGGTTGGCTGGCTAGGTGCTGAACTAGGAGGGACAAACAGCCTAGAAATTGAGAGAAGCGTTTCCTCTACTACCATAGATTTTGTGAAACTTTTTTGGTTAGTAGAAATCACCAGCGCCACCCTCACCATCACCGAACCATATGGCAGTGTCTCCACCATTAACGTTACAGGTGGATCGCGCAATCAGATTATGAGTGGTAGAAAAACAAATGTTACGTTGCTGACATTTTCAGGAACCGGCAGCGCAATTCCCGGCAAGCGCCTAATATTGGCTGGGGCTGAAGTACACGGACAAGGCAATCGCCCTGAGGGGGCTGTTTGCGGTAGCCCAACCGAAACGCCCGTCTTGACCCGCACACCATTGGCAACAGGCACAGCACGACCAATCACCCGCACACCTGTATCGCTGGCAACACGTATTGTTACGGCAACACCGGGCGGCACGCCTACTGGATTAGCATCCGGCGCGGCGGTTGATGCAGGTCAAGTGGGGAATAATTTGCAGGATGTAGGCAATGCATTAGGTCAACAAATTTCGGGCTATATAAACGATGCAAACGCATTATTAGGCGGTGTTTTTGGTGACTTTAATAACGCAGCACCTAGCCCCATTCCGGGCTTGCCTCTTTGCCTTAGCAATCCGACCGCACATGATTGGTGCGCGATTATCTACATCATCGAATATACCATCCTTGCTGATGGCACGCCGGGTCAATTGATTGTGCCTATACTGCAAATTTTTGTTTACATCTACCTGTTAATTTATTTCGTGCGTGGCATGTTATGGCTGACTAGGAGAGGGGAACAATATACTGATGTCTCGTAAAATTCTCTTGACGCTATTCATTATGACATTCGCACTGCCTACGCTCGCACAGGGACCGGTCATACCTACTGTTCCTGTTCAGCAGCAAATGGACAATCTAACAGGGGCAGCCAATAATGTTAATCAAATGCCTGCAAGCGTGACCAATAGCAATCTGCCAACATCACCCAACCCGATGATTCTGTTCGGATATGTGCGCTGGCTTTTCTCATATGACACAGCGCAGGAACTGTTAGGGCGGAAAATAGCACCTCTAGGTCTGGCATTGTTTCACTTTCTGATGGTGATTATTCCACTGCTAACCCTCTATTTGCTGATCAATATCACTGTAGCGGCAATTAAGTTCGCTGCATGGGTATTTAATATTACAGTCAAACTTATCGAATTAACGCCATTGGTAGAATGAGGTTTTATGTGGCCCCCAACACCTACACCGTTTCCGCCCGGAGTACCACCTGTCTATGCCCACGCGGAGAGCTTCCGCCTTTGGGAATTCGCGCCATTGGCAGTCAACATGTGGAATTCGTGGTTGGGTCCAGTCGGGACCACAGTCGGGCAAATCGGTATCATCGTGGCACTCACCATCGCGTTTTTGGCGCTGTTTATCCGCTGGCTGCAAAAGATTGAAGTGGATTTATGATGCTTCGCAATCTGTGGTTCGCACTGCTGGCAATCCGCAATCGTGACCGCATCCCGAAACTGCCTAGAGGTATGCTGGCAACACACTATGAAGCGGGCAGCCTGACACGCAAAGAGCGCGAAATTATGGCGCGGCTAGGTACACGCGATAGGCAAGGCATCAAAGCCGCCATGAAGCGGCACAAGGTTAAAACGCCGGACGCATTATTAGAATTGCTGGAACACCAGAAGCCCCGCCGCCGCTTTTTGTATCGGTTGAAAATGGCACTTGGGCGGTTAGCGGGCGGCTATTCCAAACCACCGCACATCAAAGAGATTAAGGCGGTTTTTCAGCCGCGCAACCGCGAAATTGAAGATCGTTTAAAGCAGATTGTGAGGAGTTACGATGAGTAGCGATGCATACTACATCATGGGCATGTTTACAGGCTTGATGATCACCGTTTATTTCGTGGTGATTATCATGTTTTCAGGATACAAAAGTGGCGAGTGAAATTGTTATAATGAGATTCGATTCCTGTTATACCAACCGCCAGTTGGCAAAAGTGCCGCCGATACGGGCGGCACTTTCCGATTAGCATTCCTGTCGTATATCTTGACATATACGGCATGAAAACCATAATTGTTAAGCCTTTATGAGCCATAGAGAGCTTATATCTGTAGCGACTTATCTTTTGCTTTTTTCCGCATTTTTTGGACTTCATTGCCGTCAAATAATCGAATGCCTAAGTTTTTTGCCTCTTTTCGTGTCGCCTCATTGAATATTCCAGTGGTTACTAACCACGCATTTTCAACCGCAAAGCGTTTCTTTACATCGGCAATTTCGCGCACAAATATCGCTGGAAGCGTTTTATCGTACTTTTTGCATTGGACAATCCCAATCAGATTACCAGAGCGCCCATACAGTTTTATTTCAGCCCCATCTTTGCCCCCGGCAACCGCTTTTGAGGTGGTAAGCATGTTAAAAAGCCACGCTATTTCATGTTCAAATTCTGGCGAATGGGCAATATAGGGCGCAGGGACACCATCAGGAGGACGCATAAAGCGTGTATCGGTTATATCGTCAAATGTAGGTGCTTTGGGGGCATCTACTTCTAACTTATGTTTGAGTTCCTTATCGTTTGGATTCAACCGCCGCCATTCGGCACGCCGAATCAATATTGCCACGCAAAAAGCCACAATCCAGAATGTAACAAACGCGGTGAAAATGCCTAGTGGGGATACAGCAGTAATCAGTAAAATTATTAATGAGGAAATGCCACCAAACAGTTGACCTATGGTGGTCATGCTGGCACGCTTGCTATTTTTCGGCGAATAGCGACTGCGATTCCATACAGGGCGGCTATAATCCGGGTCAAAGAGTCTCCCCATGCTATGCCTCAGTCAAGACCTCAAAAACTTTCAATATTTGGCGGCGGCGCTCTGGATTTACAGAACGGATTGTCTCTATCATTTTAATCTCTTCGCTAGATAAATCACCTTCATCATTTAATGGTCGCAGAACATCATCACTGCGCCCTAAAAGGTAGTCACTGGTTGTATTTAGCACACTTGCCAATGCATCCAACACATGCGCTGTAGGCTCATTTTTGCCATTTTCGTAAAAAGATACTTGGCGTTGTGATGTGCCAATGCGAGAAGCTAACTCGTCTTGGCTTAATCCTAAGCCTTCTCGCAATTCTTTAATTCTCTTACCGTAATTAACCACAGTGCATACCTCTCGATAACAATTACTTCTATTATTCCATTTATTGACCTATTGACACAATTTCCAAAACTTCTTATACTTCATTACATAAACTTCTAGTTTTTCTTTATCCGCATCCATTACTAATACTTCTAAGGAGTAGAATAAAAAATAATGAAACGAACAGCGGCGCTAATCGAAAAAGAAAAGGGGCAGCCTATACGCAAGATATTGATTGACACTATCGAGCGAGAAGGCAACATCACCAAGGCAGCGCGGGCGCTAGGGGTAACTCAAGGCGCGGTCTCGTTTTGGATGAAAATCCACCGTTTGAAAGTAAAAGCGGTAGTAGTTCCCGCAGAAGGCGAAAGCGCATGACCGAAACCTACACATTTAATCAGAACAATGAAAGTGAATCACTGCGGCTGCAAAACATCTTTGAAAATCTCAAAGATGCACTGGCGGCGGGGATGCCATTCGATCTCACCGTTAGTTGGCATGGTGATGACGGTGAGGATAGCCACGACGAAAATCACATCCTCATGGAGCGCCTGCACGCCATGACCACCGTACCGACGTTTGCCGATGTGAAGATCACATTCCAGCCGAAAGGTGTTGGGCGATGATGATGCTAGACCTAATCGGGTATATCGTGGTGATTGTGTTCGCAATCGTCATGGTGATTGCCGTGAGACAGGAACACCAATGAGCTATCACGAAAAATTTAATAGAGGGTTCGTGACAGGGATGATGTTCGCAATCTCCGTCTACACCACGTTCAATATTTCATTCATCGCAGGGTGCTTCATGTTATTCATGGTGGCGCTGGCTATGCAGGAAGGACGCAAACTTGATGAGCAAACCGAATGACGATGTGACACGCAGCGGGTCACAGTTTGATGTTATTGATGATCCAATGGATGTTGAATTGGATTATCAAGTTGAGGAAAAGCCCAAACGCAAGCGTGACAAGCAGAAAAACGAACAGCGAAACACTTTAATAGGAATTGTGACGCTAGTGCTTATTGTGTTCGTGCTTCTGGCGGGGATTTTCTTCATTCAGCCGCCAGCCAACCCACCAGACGGCTACAACTATGACGTGGTGATTGCGATTTACGCCTATGCTGAGAATCTCATGACTTGCTTGATGCCATTCACGGTTGCAATTGCCATTGGCATTTTTTTGGGCAAGTTGGTCGGCAAACTACTGGTGAAAATGTTCCTATGAACAAACTGACAAGCTACTTTATGAGCGATAGGTTCAAAGAACCTTTTTTCATAGTCGTCATTATCGTTTTCACGGTCTTCATGTTTTGGTTGATGGCTGTTGAGGAGAACGCCTATGAACACGAGGCGCTCATCGCCGCCATTGAAGCGTACCGAGATTGCGAATATGACCATGAGACATGCTTGGTTTTGGCATTGGAGGCACGCCCGTGAAAACCAAGTGGGAAATCTATTGGGAACTCGTCAAGGAAGAACGCTTGATACAAAAGATGGCAGGCGATTACATCATCATGTTTGCAGGATTTTTGTTGGGCTGTGTGGTAACTGCCGAATTGAACTCAGATGAGTGGAATGAGTTTATAAGCCAATTGGCAATTGTCTTCACGACTTCTTACTTCACTTTCCATGTCCTGAATTTCATTCAACATCTTAGAAGAGTCAACAGAAAGGAAGCAAGCGAAGAATGAACACAATCACAGTGTCCAACATAGCAGAGTATGTCTCATACGATACGTCGTCATGCGCGGCGGTGAATGATCGTCTAGTGATTCTTTACCGCCGGGCTGTTATGGCGGGGATTATCGCAAGCGGGGAACACATTCACATTCTTGGGGATGTGGACGATGTGTTAAACCGTGACAACTGGCAAGAGTTTGTGGTGAAAAAGGAAATGAACACGGCGTCATTTCTATGCACGCCCTTCGCCATACCTGACACAACATATTATTCAGAAGAATTGCCTGTTGCTGGCATAAACGTCTATTCAGGCGATCAAGCGGTCACTCTCGAAATGTACTACACCTTTGAGACAGGGTATTGGTTAGAGGTCACACCTCAAAACACTGCCCATTACCACACTGAAACAATCTATCTGGTGTCTAATCCTGAACTTTTTGAGATTTTTGACCCGTCTCAGGACATTTTCATCGTAGAGGAACTGCCCCGATTTGCGGCGTTCTTGAGTCAGGCGTTCATGGAACTGGAAACAGAAAACCAAATTGAACGCGCAGCGAGATTTCCTGATATTGAAGACATTCCCTATTAGCGAAATGGAGTGAGGCGTGAACATTCCTCAATTTAGCACGATGCAAGACGCAGAAAATTTTGCCGCCCAACACGGCATTGTATTATCTGTGAATGAACGGCGCAAAATCGCTGAAATTCAATCGGCAGAACGCGCCCGGCTGCAATCACTGGCACAGGATGAAAAGCCGGCAACGTTTGCGGATCGCTGGAATGCGTTCTATCCCCGTCTGCTGGAATTCATCATTTCAACAGGTGAAACGCTGTTGACGTTCTCCCAGACGATTATCGTGAGTTTGGGTGTGCCACTGGTGCTAGTGCTGCTGCTCATTGTGGAACATCAGCGCGTGGTGCATGGAATCGCGTTGTTTGAAGCGGATTATGCATTAGCAAGTTTCGCGGCGGCGGCGCTGGTGCTGCTAAATCTGGTGTTGGAATTTCAGGTGCATTATGTGGAACACAGCGCGGGCTATATTGCAGCGCGGTCACAAAAATGGTCATTCCGAATCTGGCTGACAAATGCGGCATACACGGCGGGCATCGGGGAGAACTGGCAAGCGCAGGAACACAGCCCGGCACATCGCTACAAAGTCCTCTTAAATATTGTCACCTTCACAATTTTGGCGCTGGCATTAGCAGGCAGCATGAAAAGCGTCATTCAAGCCACGCCGGGCGCATGGTATGACGCGCTCGTGACCATCGTTACCCAGTCCGACTTATTGACCATCCTCACATGGGCAGGCGGTTTATTGTTTGCGGCGGCGGCGGTGTTGAGCGCACAAGGACTTTCGCGGTATGTTGCCATTCGCACAGTAGAAATTGTGGCACAAATGGAAGCGCGGGCGGCTGCCACCGATGATCCCCATGCGGCTGAAATTGACGCGGCGGGCGCAACGGTCATTACTGCCATCATCGCTGACAAGCTGGCAAAGCAAGAGGCACGCGCCCAGAACGCACGAGTCAAAGCAATGGCAAATTTACCCAAAGTGGAAGATGAGGATACAGCAGAAGCTGCCCCTTTAGCATAGGGCGGCGGGCGCGGGTATGTCGGCAGTGTGGCGAACCGTTGCCACCGGAACGACGCAAGAGCCGGTCATTCTGCAATGCAGCCTGTCGGAATGCTGCCCTGAGAAAACGCCAAAAGGCGTTACGCTAACGAACTTGATAAGTCTAAATTGAAAGCGAGGAAGTGGTAACGATGAACGAATACATCACAGAGCGAAGCGTCAAACGCGGTTTTGATGAGATTAGGGATATTTACGAAACTATCCGCAACGGGCGCGGCTATATTGCGGGCAGCTATGCCGCATACATGGCAGTTTTTGAGGATGATCACATCATCCAACCGAATGATGTGGATATTTTCGCAGTCAGTGAACGGGCAGCAGAAAGCATCAGCCATGATATTTTGAATATGGGGCGATACCTTCTCGAATCGGTAAATGAGACTGTGTACTTATTAACCCCGGGCAATAGAGGTGATTTACCCATACAAATCATTAAGCCGAATCCGAAGTGGCAATCGTTCCCCGATGACATATTGGAAGATTTCGACATGGACATTTGCCGGGCGGTGTTGGTGGCGCCCAACAAGGTTTTGGCAGATGAAAATATAGGTGAGAAAACGGGGAAATTTCTACGAATAAACAATCCGCTACGGTCATTGAAGCGGGCGCTCAAATATCACAAGCGGGGAATTGAATTTAACGAATGGGAATTGCTCAAACTGTTTCAGTCGTGGGATCAACTGCCTGATGAGAAGAAACAGCAAATGCTGGATCAGTACAAGCCAGTGGAGCGCATCATGTGCGACGATTCAGGGTCACATTATGACAACTGGCACGATGATGATGATTGGTTTGAAGGGGAATAAATCAATGACACCGTGAAAAAGTGTCACGCTAACGAACTTGATAAGTCTAAATTGAAAGCGAGGAATTGGTAACGATGAATTTTAGTCCAGAGACTATCGCATTTCGGGAGATGCTCAAAAAAGGCGAGTATCTCATCTTGGATACAGAGACAACGGGTATCGGGTATAAGGATGAAATCTGTGAGATTGCCATCATTAATGCGGATGGCGAACCACTCCTGAATACTCTCGTTAAGCCTCTTGGCACGATTCCGGTAGCGGCAATCAGCATACACGGCATAACGAATACCCATGTTGCTAATGCGGCAAGTTGGCAAACCGTGTGGCAACAAGTCGCAACCGTGATTACTGGCAAAGACATCGTGGTTTATAACGCGGATTTTGACCGAAAACTGATGTATCAATCGTCAAAAGCATGGAATATGCCACAGCCTGATTGGAAAGCACTACAGGCTACATTTTGGTGCTGTATGGAAGCATTTTCTGAGATTTTTGGTGATTGGAATCCCTACCATCAGGATTACCGCTGGCAAAAATTGGAAACTGCCGTGCGTTACTACCGGAGCGAACCGTTTGGGGCGCATCGGGCCTTAGGTGACTGCCTAGACACCCGCTTAGTCTGTCGAGGCATAGTTGAAGACAAGGGCAAGCATTTTGTCGGGGAAAGTGCCTAATGCCCAACCGACTGAAAAAAGGGGATCGTGTGTTTATGCTGATGGTACACAACACCACTGGCGAAGAAAAGCGCGTGTATGGCACAGTTAAAAGCGATGAATTGCCGTTTTGGGATTACATTGATGTGGTATTCGATGATGCCCCCGGCTTTACCCAACCAATTCTAGGTTACTACTTGTACCTAGACGATCAACCAGAAATAAAGGTGGGATCATGATTAAACAAATTTCAATACCAACGGTCTTCATGACCAACCAATATGAAGCGCAGTTTATTTCGGCAGGTGTGCCTGAAAGTGTGTCACATCACGAAAAACGCCAAAAATCTTTTCAGGCAATGGTAGAGCAATCCGAAAAAGATTTGGATATGGCGTTAAATGAAGGCTTTCGTCTGGTTACACAGTACGAAGTCAAAACGGATCGGCATGTAGAGATGGTTTTCATCCTGCATAAGCCGAGTCAACAAGCGACAGACGACCCAGTTTAAGGAACAAGCGTCTGTCGCCAAGCAAAGACTTACCGCCGGGTGGTTCATTGGCGTGAGCCACCGGGCAATTTAACGATAACACAGGATTGTGAGATATGGATAAAACACAATTACTAGAGGCTGCCCACGAGTACACCCGCATGGGTTGGGTCATTTTGCCCGTGCGGGATAAAGTGCCAGTGTGGAAGGCGTGGGAGAGTCTACCCCTTGCCACGCCTGACTCCATTGAACAATATTTCGCCAAAGATTGCAATGGGATAGGGATACTGTGCGGGCAGCGCAGCGGCAATCTTTTGGTTCTGGATATTGATTTACCAGAATTAGTCCAGAAATTTTTAAGCGATTTTCCGGCGCTGGCACAAACACGCCGGGTCCGCACACCATCGGGCGCTGCCCACTTTTATTTCCAGCTTGCCAGCGGCGTAATGGCAATCGGTAAACGATTTTCAGGGGTAGATTTGCAATACACCGGGCAGCAAGTGGTCGCACCACCGAGTCCGGGCTATTGGCTGGAAACAGATTTATCGACGGTAACGCTGGATCAGCACGGTTATGGGCAGATTTATATGTGGGCAAAGGGCGAAACCACGTCGGATGCATCACCCGCGCCCGCTGCACAATCGGCGGCTGCTACATCATCAGCCAACGTTACACCGCTTTGGGAACGGTATCAGGCTGAAACAACGAAACGAGGGTCCAGAAATGAGGCTTTATTTGCCACAGCGATCTACGCACGGGATCGGGGCATATCAGCACGGCAGTTGGGCGCTGCGCTGTTACCAACATTTAGCGTTGCGCCGCCGCTGCGCTCTAAAAAGCCGGAAAATTTTGGGCAGCGGGAGCGCGAAGGCATTGCGACGATAAAAAGCGCCTACAGCCGCCCGGCACGCCTATCCGGGACGCAACCGATACGTCAGCTAACCGATGCAACCCGCGAAAAATTGTCCCAACAGGGCTTGATGTGCGTTTGGCGTACATTGGATGCACTTTTTCTTGAAGGCTTTCTATCGGGGCAACTCGTCACCGCCAAAGAGGTTGTATTGGCACTGCGCGGCAAGGTCGGGCGCGATTCTGCCTTGTCTGCCTTGTCTGCCTTGTCTGCCTTGTCTGCCAAAAAGGGTTTCCCCGCACCCCATCCCAAAAACTACGAAGTTGCTACCCAGATTCCTGAAAAAACTGATTCTGTATGCGACTCAGTAGGTGGAAAAAATCAGGAAAAATTAAAAACAGGCAGAAAACCCCACCTGTATCGGCTACCAACGCCGAATCAGGTAGCAGAATGGCTTGAATGCGCGGCATTGCCCCGCTATAGCACCAGCATGAAGATTAGCACCGCGAAAGAGGCACGTAAGGCGCTGTATGCCAGCAAAATTCAGCGCAAGCCCGCCCAATACACCAACAAGACGTTATCGCAGTGGATAGGCGTTCATCGTAAAACCATCAAAAATTATGAAACCGAATTAGGCATTAAACGGTCTCCACAATTTTTAGAGGCAAGAATATTCAGCAATGTGGATGAGATTAATTTTTGGGCAGATAAGCCCGTTATGGGCGTTTTCTTGCAAGATGATTTGGGCAAGAAATATCCGATCATCAAACCGCTGGCAATGAAACTTTTAGCACAGGGCAGGCAGCTTGCTGTAAAAAGGCAAGTGGGCAGCTATATTTATTTTGAGTTGCCTCACCACAAACAACTGCCGTTGCCGGATATGCCCAAAATGCCCGCGCACGCCCCGACGCATATCCAAGCGAAGTTTGACCGGGCAAGAGCCGCCGTCGCGCCCATGCCCCAACCATCGCGCCCGGAGCGCCGCGCTACCCAGAGTGTTGCCCCCCTGATTCCGTCGCGCCCGGCGCTGGCAAATCTAAAGGCAAAATGGCGGGATTATTCGCAAGGTGATCGGCTTGATTTGGTTTTAGAAGCGATCAAAGAGGCAAACGGTTGGCAACACGCTACAGCGGCTAACCTAGCCAAATTCAGCGGCGCATGGTTGCAGCATACATCCCCGCGTGCCGTGCTGCGCTATATTGATTCGCAGTGTGACACGCAGCGCGTCACAGGCACATCGGATATAGCCACGCCCGATGATGATCACACCAATATACACATATATGAGATCCGGCGGTGCTTGGAAGTTGATGGCAAGCCGATTATCACCAAACGCAAAGCCGCCGAACTCATTGCCACCTACGGCTACGAGCGCGTCCGGCGCAATGCGGACTACGTTGCCCGGCGAAGCGGTGTAAAAAACCCGGCTGGCATGTTGATTGCTGTCCTACAGTCGGATGAACGCATTCGGCAGATTGGAGCGAGTCTGAGATGACGACTAAACTGCAATGGCTTTTCAGCCAGCTTGACCGCGCCCAACACACTCAGATACGCGGCTGGCTAGGCGAACAAATCATCATGGAGATGATTCCGCGTGATCGCTTTGCTGTGCATAAGCCACGCTGCAAACATGCAGGCGATGTGCATGTGACTGACAAGCACACTGGCGAATTCGTGCGATTGGAAGTCAAAACGGCGCGTCTCAATTCGAGAGGTAAATTTGAATTTCGCCTGAGAAAAAACGACAAGCACGGCGTGACCGATATTGGCGATTCCGATCTGGTTCTGCTGTTTTGCATCGCTGCCAATGGCTTATTCTGGTTTTACCTCATTCCCAGTCAGGATTTAACCGCCAAAACGATTACTGTGCCGGGCAGATGTGATGCTAATAGCCGCTACAACAAATATCTGCTATCCAGCATGAAGCGGTTGGAATTAACCCAGTGGGGGAGTGCGGTATCGTGACCACAATAAGTCACACTTTATTGAAAAATCTATCTAAATAAGGCTATCTACAATGATCGAACCAATATCAATCGCAAAAATCCGAGTTAGACAATGAGAAAACAATTGCGAGTGGGCGCGATTTCACCATTTGGTTGCAAAAATGGCATTGTAAAGCCTGCGAATCTGAATGGGAATATAAACGTGTGTGGTCAGATTAAATGAAACTCCAAATCGGCAGTATTGAGGTCAACATCACTGTCAATATTTTGCTCACCAGTAGCTCACCAGCTACAGATGAGCAAAATGGTCACAAAGTTGTATGCCCCGATTGCGAAAAGGTGATCGGGGTGTACGACACCGAGAAACAAGCGAAACGGGCATTGGCGGGGCATTACGCCCATTGTGAAGGTGGGAAAAGTCAGGGCGACCCAGTGGGTTTATCGCCTTTGATGCAAGAAATGCGCGAAATTTTTGAGCGTAAGACTCTTAAGAAATGACTACATATAAATGCAGGTATATGAAACTATGCTATAATCAAGGGTATGGCAGCAAAAATAAGGAGGGATACTATCATGCAAATTCAGAAAGTGGGCTTCACGACTCAGGATTTTTTCTTGTTGCGGCAGCAAACCAACAAAGACCACCTACATCGCTTACGCCTGTTTTCCGATTGGTTGATTGACCATGGTGGCATCTGGTATCAACCAGACTTAGAAACTTATCGTGACTATCTCATGTATGATTACACGGGACGCGATAACCAGCCTTTGACTCCCAATAGCATCAAAGCTCATTTGGCAACCATTCGTGGTTATTATCAATCGGTGCTACGTGATAACCGCTTACGTGACGTTTTATATGCCCAAACCCCAACCGATATATCCCCAGCAGATAAAAAAGCATGGGTAGATGAAATCATGACTCGTGTGGAAAATGCCATCGCGCCTGAAGCTGCTCAAGTGAAAGTCATTAAACGCCAAGACACTGCCGATGAAGAGCATATTCGTTTGACCACCGAAGAAGCTGCGGTTTTGATGGATGCGCCGGGGATGCAAACCATCATGGGCATTCGGGATACTGCCGTAATTTCATTATTGTTGTGTACCGGATTACGTGAAGCTGAATTATGTGGTTTGGATGTACCCGATTTACGCAAGCGGCTGAGTGGTGAAACGGCGCTACATGTTCGGCGTGGCAAAGGTAGCAAGGAACGCCTTATACCCTATGGCAATTTATCATGGGTACTGAACATTATGGATTTATGGTTGCAAAACGCTGGTATCACAGGCGGAGCCGTTTTCAGGGGCTTTTACAAAAATGGCAAATCGGTTCGCAATAGTCGGTTGACCACTCGCGCTATCAATCAAATTCTGGATAGATACCCAATTATGGTGAATGGCGAGTTACGCATTGTGAACCCGCATGATTTGCGGCGTACTTATGCGCGACGATTATATGAAGCCGGTATGGATTTATTGGCAATCCGCGATAATTTAGGTCATGCCGACAGCCGAACTACTTTAAAATATATTGGTGTGATGGATGTGGAAGCGCGGAAGCCACCGGCAATTTTTACTCAGCCGCGATTGCCAGAACTATAATCGATTTTGACACCGGAATGGCGACATTCCGGTGCTTTTTATAACGGGTTACGATTGTGGTGTCTTTTGGCGCGGTGGTGTATCCTCTAATCCAAAGCGAAATGGATTAAAGACAGTCTCGTAATCAAAATAATCTTCATTTTCAGCGCGTTTTAGCCATCGGATAAGCGGCAGCGTTAGCGGCGTCATGAGGATTTCAATGCCCACTTTGAACAGATAATTGGTCATGATAAGTGACAATATCAATTCAGAAGGAAACACACCCAAAAAAGTGGCGACGACAAAAAAGACGGTGGTATCAATGCCTTGTCCAATGAGCGTGCTGGTAATAGTGCGCGACCACAACCAGCGTCCTTTGGTGGCAATTTTCATTTTTGCCAATACATAACTATTGCTAAATCCGCCCATCCAATAAGCAGCTAAACTGGCAACCACCAAGCCGCTAACGCCCCCTAAAATCGCGTTATAAGCGTTTTGTCCGGCATAGCCTTCCCATGCGGCTTCGCCCGGCAAAATACCTGCTAACCACACAAAAAAGCCCATTAAAATCGTCGCACCAAACCCCATCCAAATAACGCGGCGTGAGCGTTTATAGCCATACACTTCGGTCAAAATATCCCCAAAAATATACGATATTGGGAAAACCAGTGTACCTGCATCAAAGATGAGCGCCAATGAACCGATGTTGGTCTTGAGGTCAATGATTTTGGCACTGCTCAACAGATTGCTTAATAACAACACCGTCACGAATGATGCCATCACAACATCATAGTAACGGTAGCTGCCCAAATTGCGTTGTTGTTCCACTGCTAAATTCCTCTTTGCGCGAATAACCAAAGTGAATTATAGTGATTCAGGATGCAATTGCTATTTCCATTACGCGAATTAGGAACGCCTATGTCAAGAAAACAACCGATGGAATTTCGCAAAGAAGAAGTATCTTACGTGATGAAACGCTGGCAAGCTGGCGAATCCTGCGCGTTAGTGGGGGTTGGCAGCGTGGGTAAATCCAATTTGTTGCAACATCTCTCCGAGGAAGATACGCAGCAGCATTATCTTGGCGAAAAAGCCAGCGCCATGAAGTGTATTATCATTGATTCGAATATGCTGGGACCACTGCCTTCCAAAGAGAGCGATTCTGAACCTTTCCGGTGTTGGGCAGGCTATGAATTGCTGATGCATCGTTTATATCTGGCGTTCTACCCGCTGGATGTGTTAGGCGATGATGCTATGAATTTCTACGAAACGTATCAAATGCTTCAGGATGGCAATAATCCGCTGTATACCTATATGGGACTGCGCTATTTTGAGTTGGGGTTAGAGTTTTTCCTGCGGCGCGGCATTCATATTGTGTTTATGTTCGATGAATTTGAGGAAATGCTCAAGCAGCTTCCGGTGAAGTTTTTCCAGACTTTACGGGGCTTACGCGATAACCATAAAAACTCGCTCACCTATTTAACCTTCACCCGCGCCCCGCTGCCCGTACTGGTAGAACGGTTAAAATTACAAGAGATGGAAATTGAGCCGTTTATCGAACTGTTCACGGATAATACCTACTATGTGGGACCCTATAATGAAACTGATGGTTACGTGATGTTGGATCGCTTGATGAGCCGTAACCAAAAAACCAATTATACGCCCCACCTGAAGACATTTTTGCTCTATGCCAGCGGGCGATATGCCGGGTTATTGCGTGCTAGTTTCCGTATGATAGAAACCATTGGTCAAGTGCTGCCGGATGATGTTCGCAGTGAACGCCTCATCGAGAAATTAGGCTCACGTCAGCCAGTCCGTGCTGAATGTGAAACCATTTGGAAAAGTCTCACACCCACTGAACAGCACGTTTTAAAAGTGGTTGCCGGGCTAAAAAATCAGACTGTGAACCAAGAAACAGAACAAGCGATGGCGATGCTGGTGCAAAAACGGCTCATTACCGTCAATAAGAATGAACAAACTTTAGCGATAGAGCCGCCCTTGTTCCGGGTCTATGTAACGAGCAACCCCACCGTAACCGAGTAAGTTGTATGTCGGCAGTGTATCGCATTCCATTGGGTATTCATCGCACAGAAATTGTGGTCGTCAATTCTAGGTTCGTAACGAGCGTTGGATTGGCTGCCACACCAGATGATGCGCGAGCATTTATTGCCAATATCCGAGCCGAAATGCCGGATGCCAATCATCATGTGTATGCGTTTCGGGCGGGATATGGCAACAGCGTGACTGAAGGTATGAGCGATGATGGCGAACCGTCAGGAACATCGGGTCCGCCATCATTGGCAGTGCTGCGGGGTGTGGATATTGGGGATATTGTCTTGGTGACAACCCGCTATTTTGGTGGCACCAAATTGGGTACAGGTGGACTAGTACGGGCATACAGCGATGCTGCCCGTACCGCCCTCGATACTCTCCCTACTAAAGTCAAAGCGCCCAAAACACGGCTCGGTATGGACATCCCCTACTCAGACTATACGCCTGTAAAACGCCTAATTGAAACGTATCACGGCATCATTGATGAAGAAACATTCAGCGCCAATACCACGCTGTTTGTAACATTTTTGAGCGATGCCGTGCCAGCTTTTTCTGCTGAATTAATCAATCTGACTGCCGGGCGGGTACAACCGCTGGTGTTAGATTAATCTTCAGGCGTTTCTTCGTCTTCGAGCAATTCATTTTGTTCAGCAATTTTATCGGAAATATACTTGCGCGTATCGGCTAATGCCGGGTCTCGTGGTGCAATCACTTCGGCACGGCTCAGGTACAAACGGGCATCTTCGTATTGTCCATTATCGAACAAATAACGCCCAGTCCGCACCAACAATGGCACATGATTAGGATGATTTTGCAAACCACGATTCAAATAATCAAACGCCACTTCGCGCTCTCCGGCTATCCATAACTGCTCTGCCAACATATCCAGAATATCAGCGTTATTGGGCAGCAATTTTTGGGCATCCAGTAATGTTTCCATCGCGGCTTCATTATCATCCCATAGCAAATAAGCGCGTGCCATCAGAATACAGCCCGGCGTGAAAGTTGGGGCTTTGGTGACAACATCTTCCAAAAAATCCATGTCGGCGGCTTCTGGGCGATTGCCAGCATTAATGATGCTGCTCACTTCGCCAAAATGCGCTTCAAAATCAGCATAATGGGCAGTCAAGATGAGTTGTTCTATGTCTGTTTGTACGAGAATATCATCGGTGCGGGTTTTAGCATGTTCTAAGAGTGGCAAAGCAGTTTCACTCGCTTCATTTTCCAGCAAGGTTGCTGCATAATTTAGGCGTAAATCCATCCGGTCAGGCTGTGCTTGATGTGCCGTTTGCAAAATGTCTGTAGCGGGCGAAGCATCGTCAAGCAAGTAAAATGCTGCAATCACATCACGCACTTGCTCACCGCTGGTATCCAACGCGACTAATTTGCCAAATTGTTCCCAAAAATAATCAGGGTCAAGCTCAATTAACTGAATACTCTGCCGATACAATGACTTTATATCATCCGATTTGAGCGCCAATGCCTCATCATAGGCTTCAATGGCTTCCCACAAAATGTAGTCGTCTTCGTAATCATCCGGGTCTATCAGGATAAATTCTTCAATCTCTGCCTGATATTGGTCTGCCACCAATAATGTGTTCCCGTAGTGATGATAGATGGCATGATTAACGGCTTCATTCTCAATCGCAGACTGAAATGCATTGACTGACTCAGTAAATAAGCCGCTGGCACGATACAAATCGCCCAAGCACAACCATGATGCCGCTGAATCTGCATGTTCTTCGACTTCGGTTTTGAGGAGTTCATAACTTTCGTCGGTATTGCCCGCACGGAACAAGGCGCGGCTGAGAATAATTGCTGGCAAGCGACTGGCGGCAAATTCTTCGACAATCTCATCTACACTTGCTAACAAGAACTCCCCTACCTCACTAAAACCCGGCAGCAGCACCCGTTCTAGTGATTTGCTGACCGACCATGCGGCAAACTCGTTATTCACGGCTTTACCAGCAGCACGCACCGCCGCAAATGCGGATAAAATATCGTTTTCTTGCCAGATTTTGCCCCACAAAAACGCGAGTAAATGCCGTTCCCAATGGAAAATTTGTGCAAGCAATGTGTGCAGATTTTCATCTTCCGTAAAATCAGCCGTATAAAGCGGCTCGATTTCGCTCAGTTGAGATGCTTCTAAAAAAGTGGCTGTTTTTTCCGCTAAGGCAGGCAATTGGCGCAGTAATACCGCTAAATCTGGGGCAATTTCTGTGAGGGTTTCGGTATCTGTGTCCTCATCCAAATCATTTTCGATGCTAATCGTTAACAGCCAACCCTCAGTCGTTTTTGCCAAGTTGCCCCAAATAGCGACATTTTCGTCCAAATTGTCAACTTGCCAGTCATCTACGCCAAATTGTGATTTGTCTGGTGTCCAGTCTTCGTCCAGTGTTTCGCCAAGGCGTGCCACCAAGCGATAAACCTCTATATCACGCCAGCGTTCCAGCAAATTCGCATACACCAGCCACAGCCCCATTGCA
Organism: Anaerolineae bacterium; assembly: GCA_022842885.1. Classification (GTDB taxonomy): domain Bacteria; phylum Chloroflexota; class Anaerolineae; order Aggregatilineales; family Phototrophicaceae; genus JALHOR01. The sequence continues at coordinate 70,828 of JALHOR010000002.1, read as the reverse complement.
GTTTCTACAGGCGTATCGGCACTAATGCAGGGCCACAAGCCAATCCTCAGTGCCGGACGATTGATAATGCTTTGGGGCAAGGTCGTGATTGAACCAAAAATCGCAGTAGGCATGGTTGTAGATGCACTACTGCGCTCGCGTAATGTCATTAGGTTTTGGGCTAAAGTCTCCATGATATGCCTCTCCGTAGCTAGAAATAAAAACGCTCTGTCAGAGACAGAGCGCATTATATCAGACTTCAGTGCAAGAACGCTGTTTTAACCTTGAATATTGAGTATCGGGACACTGGCATAATCACCCCGGAAAATCGCAAATTCGATGTTAATCCAGCCTTGCCCAAAGCTCCCCTGAACAAGATGCCAAACACCATCAGCGGCACGTCCAATCACTGGCAGTTCGGTTCCGCCGGGAACTGTGGCGATGGTAGAAAAACCAGCGGCGGGACCGCTACGAATATTCAAATTGCCGGTATTCACAATCACGCGATTCGTGGTTGTCACCGCTGGCACAATCACAGTAGTTGCCGCGGGTGCAGCCACGCCGCCACCTTGTCCCGGATTCACAAATACGGGGGCAACAGGCAAAGTAGACGTGACAAATCCGCCACCGCTATAGGCTTCGGTAATCAACGGGACACTGGCATAATCACCCCGGAAAATCGCAAATTCGCTATCTACCCATCCCAAACCAAAACCGCCCTGCACTAAGAACCATTCATCATCAGGCGCACGCCCCACAATGGCAAGTTCAGTGCCGCCGGGCAGTGAGGTAATCACGCTATAATTGCCACCGGGACCGCTGCGAACATTCAAATTGCCGGTATTCACAATCACGCGATTCGTCGTTGTAATTTGTGGAACCGGGGGTGAAACAACTGCCCCGCCACCTTGCCCGGCAGATGCTGCCGAAGGAGCCGTATTGACGACCACAGGTGCAGAAACACCTTCACAGAATGACCGCACACTATCTGGACGCCCGATTAATGCATTAAATGGCACTTGCACCACCGATTTGTCAACCAGTTCAAAATCAGCGATGTTATCCACAATGCGAAGCACATAGCCTTCTGTACCGGATGCCAAACCAGAAACAGCAATTGTGGTGATGGCAACACTATCCGAAGGTGTGCAACGTAGCGGACGAACCCGCACGGTTCTGCCATTCATCCAACCTGTGCCAACACCGGGCAGCGTAAATAAATACCAAAATTCACCGTTAAATGACCCAAATTGCAGCACCGGATACACAGCATTGAGGTTGGCTTGCAAATTGCGCCGAATGCGGTCTCCGTTATTATCTGGCGTGGTAAACATATCACCGCCAGTAATTGAGAGACCGACTTGGCTGGTGCGTCCGGTAGCTGCTACCGTAGTTGCCACGGTGGTGGTCGGTGCAGCGGCGCCCCCGCCCTGACCTAAATTCGCTGCTACGGGGATAGTTGTGACAAACCCGCCGCCACTATAGGCTTCGGTAATCAGTGGCACACTCGCATAATCACCACGGAAAATCGTAAATTCACTATCTACCCATCCCAGACCAAAACTGCCCTGCACTAAGAACCATTCATCATCGGGCGCACGCCCCACAATAGCAAGTTCGGTGCCGCCAGCCAAGGTTGCCAAAGTGGTGTAATTGCCACCAGGTCCACTACGAACATTCAAATTGCCGGTGTTCACAATCACCCGATTGTTATTGGTAATTTGTGGTACTGGCAAAGATAAAGTTGTTGTCGTAGGTGCTGCCACGCCGCCACCTTGCCCAACATTTGCCGCAGGCGCAGAGACTGCCACTGAAGATACAACACCTTCACAGAATGACCGCACAGTATTCGGGCGACCAATCAATGTATTAAATGGCACTTGGACAACCGATTTATCAATCAACTCAAAATCAGCAATGCCACCATCAATACGAATGACATAACCTTCTGTGCCAGAGGCAAGACCAGAAACCGCAACTGTCGTTACCGCAACCGAATCCGAGGGCGAGCATTGCAGCGGACGCGCCCGCGCAGTTCGGGCATTCATCCAACCCGTACCAACACCCGGCAGCGTGAACAAAAACCAGAGTTCGCCATTAAAAAAGCCCGCATTTAAGACCGGATACACAGCATTCAGGTTAGCTTGCAGATTGCGCCGGACATGCACGCCATTGTTATCTGGTGTGGTAAACATGTCGCCACCTGTAATCGAGACTCCCACCTGCGTCGTCCGCCCGGTGGAAACGGTGGTTGTTGCTGGCGCAGTAGTGGCAGGTGCTGCACCCCCACCTTGTCCGGCAGTTGTTACCACGACATTGGTAGCAGGTTGTCCTACCGCCGCAGAGGCATCTACCAACGGCACATTCGTAAAATCGCCACGAGCGAGGGTGAAATCCACATTAACCCAACCCGGACCCAAAACAGTGTTCACAAGATACCACACGCCATCATTAGCAACGCCCAAAACAGGCATTTCTGTCCCGCCAACAATTGTGGCAAGGATACTAAAATTGGCACCGGGTCCTGTGCGAACATTCAAGAAGCTGGTATTCGCTACCAAAATTGGTGACACAAACGTGGACTGCTGTTCATTATCGCTGGCACTAACCACCGCTATGCCCAAACTGCTCATCAACAAGAGCATCAGGAGCAGGGTGGCAATCCATCGCTGAGGTTTCATAAAGACCCCCTGTAGGTATAAGTCCTGCCCGCTAGGATGCAGGATACAATTTAAATTACAATCACTACTGCAAAGTATAAATCTATGCCGCGTATTCGGCAACAAAACAAACCCTTTTATGACGAGAGTAGGAATAACGTCAGGTTCTGTACTGGATTCGTAAGAAATTTTCCCGCATAATGAAACAAAAGTCCATTTGGAGTGATGAGGTTGTACGATGAGTTTGGCGCGTCGCCTGTTATTGGTCTGTGTTTTATTGCTGTTGATAATACCGATGCAGCAAGTTTTTGGATTTGTCGCGGCTGTGCCAGCGTCGCCGCATGAAAAAGATGCGGGTGTTTCATTAGAGGTCTTGCGGGCAAATCTTATCCCGAATGTGACAGTTGTTACTCCCGGTGATGAAAGTGTTTTCAATCGGGCATATCGGCGGGTGTTGGGCGATTTGGCATTTTATGATTCGCCCGGCGGCGCAATGACAGAAAACATGGGAATAGGGTTTAACTTCGTTACAGGCGGTCAAAACCAGAATGGCTATACCCAAGTCGGCGTGAATCGTTGGCTCTCTGCGGAATCGCTCAGTTCCAATGTCAAAATCTCGCGGTTTGGCGGCGTGTTGCTACCAGAAGAACCCCTACCGTTTACAGTCGCATGGGTTGTGCAGCGGGTGCGCCCCAGCCTGAATGCGGGCGAAGCTGAAGCACCAACTAATCCACTTTTGGAACGCTATACACTGGTCAACCTTTTCACTTATGTTGAATTGGATGACAAACGCTGGTATCAAATCGGGGAAAATCAATGGGTGCATCAATATAATGTTGCCAAAATTGCCCCAGTTACCAAACCAGAGGGTGTTGAATCCCAAAAATGGGTCAGTGTGGATTTGTATGAGCAAGTGATGATTGCATATGACGGCGATACACCGGTGTTTGCAACCCTAATTGCTTCAGGATTGCCCCAGTGGGCAACACCAGAAGGTATTTTCCATGTCTATTTACGGGCTGAACGCATCGTGATGAGTGGCGCTTTTGGACAGCCTGATTTTTATTATCTGCAAGATGTGCCATGGAACATGTTCTTTAACGAAGATGTGGCGCTACATGGCACGTATTGGCACGATGGCTTTGGTTATCGGCATAGTCATGGTTGTGTCAATCTATCCCTCACGGATGCCAATTGGCTCTACAATTGGTCTATCAGCGAACTTGATACCACGGTTGAGGGGGATAAAGATTTGGGTGTCTACGTTTTCAGCAGCGGCACTTACGATTAAACTCTCCTACGTTCTTGTGTTTTTTGCACAGCATCCAATTTGGGTGCTGTGTTTGCTTAATGCACAGCTTCAGCGTCAGGCAATCGTCATGGTGGCGTACTTGTGTCTTAACACAAAATACGTTTAACTATCAATTAGGCGGATAATTTTTTGAGGCAGATACGATGAAACATGTAGGACTATGGCTGATTGCACTGCTCGTCATCCTCATTCCGGCGGCAGTGGCACAAGATACAGCCGAAAATACCGATACCAATTTAGAGCCACCTGCTGGCTTAAGCGCAGCCGAAATTGCCGCTTTGCCAGAGGTAGAATTCATGCGCCCTGAGCCAGACCGCCATTTGATGCATGACCGCCGTTATATGCGTGTGTTGGGCGATAATGACATTTATCAGAGTCCGCGCGGTTATGTGGCACGCGGGATGCCCAACGGCTTCAATTTTGTAACGGCAATCAGCGATGTGGATGGTTGGACACGCATCAATGCCAACGAGTGGATTCCAACGGATTATCTGCAAGATGTGAACAGCGTTGTCTCGAATTTTACGGGCGTCTTTTTGCCAGAAGAATCGCTGCCCTATGTGTTGGCATGGGCATTGGAAAGTGTGTATGCCAGCCCTAAACCGGGTGTAGAACACCTCCAAGAAGGCAAACCCGAAGATAAAATTGAACGTTATCAACTGCTCAAAATTTATGCCACCGAAGTGGTCTATGGCTTCAATTGGTATCAAATTGGCGCGAATCAATGGGTACATCAATACAATGTCGCCCGAATTTTGCCGTTGGCAGCCGCGCCCGAAGCCGTGAATACTGATTTATGGTTTGGCATTGATTTATACGAGCAAGTGATTGTGATGTATCGTGGCGCAAAACCTGTTTTTGCAACATTGGTTTCAACGGGTTTGCCACGCTGGCCCACTTATGAAGGCACTTTTAATATCTTCTTGCGTTCAGAACGCGAAGATATGACGTGGGGCAAGGTGGGCGATGATTATTACTTCTTGGAAGAAGTGCCATGGACAATGTTTTTTGATAGCGGGCGGGCATTGCACGGCGCTTATTGGCATGATGGCTTTGGCTATCGCCGGAGTCACGGTTGTGTCAATATCAATATCACCGATGCCAAATGGTTGTATGACCAAGTTGCCGCATTCATGGGTGCGGATGCTGCACTGGATGCTTTGGGACCCAGCGTGCATGTTTTTAGCACCGGCACCTATTAAACCCGATTCCAACCTAGAAAAATTGGCGCTCCTTCGGGAGCGTTTTTATTTCGCACCATTGCACACCATCTAAAGCCCGCTATCATATTGCCGCGTATCATTTGCTGTTACAGGAGACATTCTTGGTTGCTCTCTCTATGGCGTATCGTATTCGCCACCTTGAAAATCGGCTGCTCGATTTTATCGCGCAGTCCGGTTATGACTTGATTGAAATCCCGATGATAGAAAGCGCCGATGTTTTTTTAACTCGCGCTGGCGATAAAATTATTGACCGCATGTTTACGTTTGAGCATCGTGGGCGATTATTGGCACTACGCCCAGAATTTACTGCCGCCGCTGCCCGGCATTATAACGCACACTACGCCGGACAAACCGTGCGCTGGCAGTTTGCGGGCGTCACTTTTGCTGATGACGCCGATAACACTACCGCAAATTTTCAGCAGCATAGCATCGGTGTTGAACACATTGGGCAAGCAGGCAATGCCGCCGAAGCCGAAGTGATGGCACTGTTAGCTGAAAGTACCCGCAAAACCGGATTACAGCAGTGGCATCTGGTCAGTGGGCATGTGGGCTTACAATCGCATCTGTTAGGGCGTTTTGGATTAGATAGCCGTACTGCCCGATTATTATTAGCGCAGCGTGAAATACTCACCAATCCTGACCAAGGCAAAGCACATGCACTGGAACAAATTAATCGTGTGTTGGCGCAAATCAGCGAAGAAACACCGCTGACAGAAACATTTTCCACAGATGGCACGCAACGCATGTTGGATGTTCTGCTGGATTCAACACAGTATGGCACAACCATGGGAGGACGCACCCGCAAAGAAATCGCCCTGCGCGTTCTGCAAAAGCGTCAACGGGCTTTAGAACATCATCAAATTGTAGCAGCAGTGGATTTTCTGGAAGCATGGGTCAATATCCGAGCAGAAATCCCAAGTGCCTTCGAGCAAATTGCCCGCTTTATCGAATCCGATGATATTGTGGGTCAAAACTTACTCACCGAATGGCGGCAAACGATTGAGCAAGTTCAACAAAAAACCGCCGCTGATAATATCCTGATTCAGCCTAATTTGGCGCGCAATTGGGAATATTATACGGGTATTGTTTTTGGCATCCGTGCCAGCAGCGGCGAATATGTTGCCGGCGGTGGGCGCTATGATGAACTCATTGGTTTATTAGGTGGGCAAAAAACACCTGCGGCGGGCTTCGCCTTTTATCTGAATCGCTTGCTAAAAGAATTGGCTGAAGACTGAATATTGCTTGTCGGCGCACAATGTGGATAAAAACAGACTCTATACATCAAGGACAAAGGGCGTGGCGGAACGATTGATTTTGGCGCTGCCGAGCAAAGGCGCGATTGCTGAACCCACAGAAAATTTTTTGAAGGATTGCGGTCTAAAAGTCAACCGACTTAACCCACGCCAATATACTGGCACAATTGGGATGCTGCCAGATATTGAAGTGTTATATCAGCGTGTAACTGATATTGTCTATAAAGTTGCCGATGGCACTGCCACGTTTGGCATCTCTGGGTTGGATGTGGTTTATGAACACCCCCACGATGATTTGATTGTGATTCATAATGCGCTTGGTTATGGGCATTGCAGCCTCGTGGTGGCTGTTCCCGAAGCGTGGGTAGATGTCGAAAATATGGGTGATTTAGCTGAAATTGCGCTGGACTTCCGCGAAAACAAAGGGCGCAATTTGCGGATTGCTACCAAATATACTGGACTCACCCGACAATTTTTGCACCGCCACCAAATTCATCATTTTACATTGGTGAATGCTGAAGGCTCAATTGAAGCCGCGCCGACGATTGGTTATGCCGATATTATTGTAGATTTGACCCAAACAGGTACAACGCTACGCGAAAACCATCTCAAACAGATTGAAGACGGTACCGTTATCGAAGCGCAATCTTGCTTGATTGGCAATCGGCGTATTCTTAAACAGCATCCAGCGGCACTGCCAACTGTGCGTGTGATGTGCGAATATATTGATGCGGCATTGACGGCGCGTAATTTTTATCAGCTTACGGTAGATGTACGCGGTGAATCAGCAGAAGCCGTCACAGCACTTATCGCCCAAAATCCGCTGACACGCGGCTTATTGGGACCCACCGTTGCCCCGATTTACAGCACCCACCGGGGCGATAGCAATGGCACTTGGTACACCGTCACGATTGGTATTGGGCAAAAAAATCTCTTGCCAGCCATTGAATATTTGCGCTTGATTGGTGGAACTAATGCGACGGCGTTGCCTGTGCGCTATATCTTCATGGAACAATCCGAAACATATCAAAAATTGCTGGAAATGCTCGGTTAAAGGCATTTTGACGGGACACGCTGTGCCGTGTCCTTATGATGTTTTAGGCAATTCAACATCATCCAAAATTTTATCTATCAAGCTGCGTTTTTCGTGGCTTTCCGCACCCATCTCGATAGACATTGCCAAACCCAATAAACTGATTTCTGGTGGAAAACGCTCATTATCAGCCAAATTCATCGTCAAAAATGGGCAGCAAAACAACGCCGATTTTAAGAATATGCGCCAATCATCCTTCGTATAATTCGCTGCCAAATATGGCGCAAGCACCCGATTGATTTTGCTCTCCAAAAACATTTGGCGCACCGGGTGCAGCGGATATACATAATTCACGTACCAAGTGTCGTCTTTAATTTCCAGCGAAATTTGCGTTTTTGTTTGCATCTCTTGTGGGAAGTACATCCACATAGCAAAAACATTATGAAATAGCGGTTTTGTCAAATCTAGCAATGGATGATGTTCGCCAGCAAACGCCGGGTCAAAATACAATAAGCTGTGTTCATCTGCACGAAAAAAGACATTGCCATTATGCGCGTCGCCATGCCCAATGATGGTTTCTTGCTGATTATCTTTGGGGCGCAATTGGTCAATAGCCCGTAAAATAATGTGATTCAACGTTTCATGATAGACTTGCCCGTTAATCACCCAGCGCACGCGGCGTACTTCGGCAGTGCTGACTTGACCGTGTGGCAGATGAAAAAATTTATGTTTGTCGCCGGATAATGCCCCATAAAAATTATCCAACCGCCCCCCAACCAAGCGATGATAAAAAAGCTGGTGAATCGGCGACGAATCAACCTGTTCATATTTTTTAATGCGGTGGGTACGCCTATATAAAAACAGCAAATCATCATCGGCTTTGTGCTGCGCTTCGGTCAATGCAGCAAAATGGGTATCATCGCCATTCTCAATATCCCACGCGATGTCAAAAACCGACTTGTCTGGAATCACTTCGTAAATCAGGATTTGTTTGCCCGGTTCAGTGGATTTATAAATCGGCTGAATGATGGGATACCCCGCATTTGCCAGTAGTTCGGCATTGTAGTATTCATCAATGACCGTGTTCGATTCAGTATGCGTCTTAAAAAAATAACGGGTGTTATCGCGCAGCGTCATAAAACCGTTGAAGGAATTGAGCGAAATCGCTTTGGGCGTGAGTTCTACGTGCAGCACGTCAAACGGCGTATTTTGCCGCAAAAAAGTAATGAGCAAGGCTTCGGCAGTTGGCTTATCGCTGAACTGCAAATCACGGATTTTTTGGAGTGTATCGGTCATAGGCTTTTTGAGAGTTATCAGGGCGCGATTGCGCCCTTTCATGTGTGGATTATTCGATGCCTAAAATTTGATTGCGTTTGCGGATTGCCAGCGCGTGTGCCGGGAAATCTTCATAATCTGCCAGCGTTGCGACTGCCCCTTGCAATGAATCATAGCCCTCACGCGAGAGATAACCAACGCCGGTACGCTTGAGGAAATCCCAAACGCTGACGGATGAGAATGTTTTAGCGAATCCCCCTGTTGGCAAAATCGCATTCAATCCCAACGCATAATTTGCTGTCGGAATCGGCGTCATTTCACCAAGCAAAATTTCGCCCGCATTTTGCAATTTATTTAGCACGATGAAGGGGTCTTTGACCAATACTTCCAAATGTTCCGGCGCATAATCGTTCACAAATTGAATCGATTCTTCCAGACTATTGGTGAGCAGGATGCCGCCGTAATTGGATAGCACCGTTTCCACAAATTTGCGCCGCCATTCGGGTAATTCGGCGATATATTGCGGTAAAATTTCGAGGGCTTTTTCGGCAACAGCGCGGCTGTGCGTGACCAATGTTCCCGCTGAATCGGGTCCATGTTCAGATTCGACCAACAAATCCAATGCTGCCAAACGAGGGTCAGCATGTTCATCGCACAAAATAATGGATTCGCTGGGACCTGCGGGCAAACCAACATCCACGACGCCGTAGAGCAAGCGTTTTGCCGCCGAGACGTAACTGCTGCCGGGTCCAATAATCTTATTCACTTTCGGTATCGTTTCCGTGCCATATGCCAACGCTGCGACGGCTTGCATCCCACCCACAACATAAACTTCATCTACACCACAAATTTCGGCAGCCACCAATGAGGCATCATCGGGTGTACCTTCGGGCGTAGGGGGTGTGACCACCACAATACGCGGCACACCAGCGGCTTTTGCCGGGGTTGCCAACATGAGCATCACTGATGGAAAAGCCCCTTTGCCGCGTGGCACATAGAGTCCAACACTGGCAATTGGCGAGATTTTTTCGCCTGCCATAATGCCCGGTTTCACTTCAGTAAACCACATTTTTTCGGGCAATTGTTCGTGGTGAAACGTTGCAATATTCTCATGTGCCAATTCAATCGCGGCAATTACTTCGGCACTCACCCGCGACCGCGCCGCTGCAAAATGCTCCGGCGTTGCCCGCAACATCGGCGCCTCAAAATTTTTAGCATCAAACCGCCGGGCATAATCTACAACCGCTGCATCCCCTTCGGTTCGTACACGGTCTATCACTTCTTGCGCCAGCGGCAGCAGATTACGAATATCTTGTTCAGCACGGCGCATGATGCGTGCTTTTTCTTCGGCAGACAGACGACTCAACTCACGAAACTGAATCATATCCACACCTCGCAACATAACGATAAGGCAAATTAAAAGCGCAGGACTTTCGCCCCGCGCTATCATACTCAACCATGCTGAATTACTGCACCGGTTCAGCCTCTTTGATAACCGCAGAACGCCGCCGCGTGCCATCCCAACGAATATCTGGCACAAGAATTTCGGCTTTTTCCATGATGCGGGCTTTATGTGGTAACAAATCCGCTAGCATCAAACGCATTTCGGATTTCACATCTTGCGACGGCTCATAGCCAATTTTCAACAGATTTTCGCGGTCAGGATTATAGTAATGTTCTTCAAGTTCTTGACGCGGGTTATCGTAATGATTGATTTCCACATCAAGACCCAATTCTGTGCCGACTTCACGGGTCATTTCCGCCAATTCGGCGATGCTATAGGCTTCAGCGAATTGGTTAAACACACGGAATTCGCCTTTTGCTGCGGGATGTTCTACTGCCAATGTCAGGCAGTGCATCGAATCGCGCAGCGGCAAAAATCCACGTTTCATCGTGCCGGCTCCATACAGCGTCAGCGGATGCCCAACAGCAGCTTGCACACAAAACGATTAATCGCTGTACCGAAGCATTGGTCAAAATCCAAGCGTGTGCGTAAACGATCATCATCTTTCATGCTGGGGAATTGCGTACCGAAAACAACCCCTTGCATGATGTCGGTTGCCCGCAATTTCCAGATTTTGGTAGCAAAGTGCGTATTGTGCGAATCATGCACTTTGCTGAGATGGTAGAAACTACCGGGTTGGCGCGGAAAGGGTAGTTTATCCTTGCGCCCACGATACTCCACCTCAAAAAAGCCTTCGGCAATATCAATATTGGGCTGCCCATATTCGCCCATTGTTCCCAACTTGACGAGATGAGCATCCGGCACGACTTCGCGCATTGCCCACAACAAATTCAAGTTAGATGTGATATTGTTGACTTGCGTCCAAACACTATGTTTCTGGTCAATCATCGAATACGGCGCAGACGGCATCTGCCCTAGATGGACAATGGCTTCGGGCTGAAATTCTTCAAAGAATGCCGTCAAAAATTCGTAATCACATAAATCACCATCACGAAAATCAAGGTCTTTGCCATAATGTTCATTGAACGCCTGTAAACGGTCTTCACGGCTGGCAACCGGAATCGCGCTGATGCTGCCGACTTCTTCCACCCATTCCCGTCGCAGCATGTTATCCGCACCAGCGACTTCATGCCCGCGTGCGGTCATGTACTGCGCCAGCGCCCATCCCAAGTAGCCATCAATCCCGGCAATAAATACGCGCATTCACATCGCTCCCCAAAACCTAACCAAACGGATATATCTCTACTAACCCATATTCAGCCAGTGAGATACGTTTTACGGCTCTTTTTACGCACCAGCAGCCACTGCTGCCGGATTAAAATCACGAATATAACCGCGTACTGCCAATAATTCCGCATTCTGGATGCTGCTGCCCGCTGCGCCACGAATGGTATTATGTGCCAATGCTGCAAATTTATACCCCAAAATCGGACATTCACGCAACCGCCCGATTGAAGCCATCATCCCATCACCAGCATTGCGGTCACGCCGGATTTGTGGGCGGTCTTGCTGCGGCAAATATTGAACTGGATGCGCGGGTGAAGATGGCAACTGTGCCACATCATGCGGGGCGGCAAATGTTTCCCACAAATGAATAATCTCATCAAAAGGCAGTTTTTCCGCCAGTTCAACCGAGATATTGACCAAATGCCCATCAATTACGGGGACACGGGTGCAAGTGGCGCTCGAAACAGCATTTAATGTCTGGATGGTTTCGCCTGCAAAATCACCGAGCATTTTACGGGCTTCCGTTTCCATCTTTTCTTCTTCATCTTTGCTGACAAACGGAATCACATTATCCAGAATATCCAGCGATGCCACACCGGGATAACCTGCCCCGCTGATGGCTTGTTCGCTCACGGTGAGTAATCTGCGAATGCCCAGATGTTTTAACGGTGCGAGTGCCATCACGACAGGCATCACCGTACAATTGGAATTAGCGATGACTGCCCCAGTGGTAAAACCACGTTTTGCGCGTTGAACATCCACCAATTGCAGGTGGTCGGCGTTAATATCTGCCAGCAAAAGCGGCACATCGTCCACCATGCGATTTGCAGAAGCGTTGGTACATACAATATGTCCGGTTGCTGCCAACTCAAACTCTAATGGGATCGCTGCATCTTTAGGCAACGCACTAAACACAATGGGCGATGTGAATTCGCTTTCCAGTGTTTTCACGGTGATATTTAGGATGTCATCCGGTGGATTATCATCCAAAATCCAATTCACAGCTTCACCATAGGCTTTGCCTGCGCTGGCTTTACCCGCGAGTTCTGCCACCCGAAACCAAGGATGATTATCTAACAACTGGATAAACCGCTGTCCGACTGCCCCGGTTGCCCCTAAAATGGCGACATCTATTTTTTGCATGTGTTAAATCCCTACAGAGTCATTTTTGACGGCTGGATAAGAGCCAAGCATCTTCAGAAATGATGCTTTTTGCACAAGCTGGATGAGCAATTCCTGACATATGGGATCTTCCCAATGCCCTTCAAAATCCACATAAAAAATCGGCTCCCATGGGCGGTTACGCCGTGGGCGCGATTCGATTTTGGTCAAGTTGATACCACGCGATGCAAATTCACCTAAGCATTCATACAATGCGGCGGGGCGATTGCGAACTGCAAAAATCAGCGATGTTTTATTGTATTCCCCACGCAGCGGCGTATCATGCCCTAACACAAAAAAGCGCGTTAGATTAAAAGGAGCATCTTCAATTTCCGATGCTACAATATCTAACCCGTAGAGTTGCGCTGCTAATGTGCTGGCAATAACACCCATACCGGGTTCTTTATCGCGGGCTAAATCGCGGGCTGCCCCAGCGGTATCATACCAAGAGATGGGTTTTAGGTGATGTCGGCGCAAATAACGCTCACATTGCGCCAAGGCTTGCGGATGAGACCGCACACACTGAATATCTTTGATGGTCATGCCCGGTAGTACCAACAGCGCATGATGCACATGCAGGATAATCTCTGCCTGAATCCGTAAATCGCTGTCCATCAACAATTCATAGGCACCGCTGACTGCCCCGGCGACAGAATTTTCGACGGGTAACAAACCGCAGGTGACTTTATTGGTGTTCAGCGTATCAAATAATTCGTTCAAATCGGAGCAGGGATAAATCTCAACAGCATCGTCAAAATGTTGACGAATGGCAATCTCAGAATTTGCGCCCTGAATTCCTTGGAATGCAACAATGTCCGGCACAGTGCTTTCCCCAAGATGATGATGATATGATAAATTCTAAGCGGCACATCATAGCATATCGCCTCTGGATTTGACAATAGATAGGCGAAAAGCTATCATTTTGATGATGGCGATTGTCAAAAATAATTGCCCGGATGCGAGATTTATGCAGGCAACACGGCAGCAAATCCTAGAAATCCTCAGAACACATAGCGAAGCCACCGTAGATGATGTGGTTGAAGAATTACGCCAACGACGGGGTGATGAGATTACCCCGGTCACAGTGCGGCATCATTTAACGCGCTTGCAAGAAAGTGGGTTGGTAGATGCAGCCCGGATGCAGCATCGGGAAAGTCCCGGACGCCCCCGCCACGTTTACCGCCTTACAGAACGCGGTATCGCTTATTTTCCGGGCAATTATCAAAAATTAGCCGCCGGGTTGCTTGACCAAATCGAAAAACATTTATCGCAGCAAGGCGTGAATGTCATTCTGGAAGGGGTCGCGCAGCAAATGGCGCAGGAAGCTGGTATTGCCGCCGGTTCGATACAAGACCGACTCGATAGTGTTATCGCCTATTTGAATGAGAATGGATATGAAGCCTATTGGGAAACTGCTGAACAAGGCTACATTTTGCATACAGTGAATTGCCCCTATCATCACATCTCGCACGACAATGATGCTTTGTGCTACATGGATATGCGCCTGATTTCAGCATTATTGGGGGTGATACCCCGTTTGCAATCACGCATTGCCGCCGGGGATAATTCTTGCTCCTATTTCATTCCCTGCATCGTCACAGAATAATGCTGACATTTGTCTGTTTTATTGACGCTGCTGCGTTTTGTATGTTATAGTTTATTCAACCTTTCAGAACCCCAAATTGAGGAGAAATAGAACTCATGGTGATGGCAATGGCAGAACAACAACTCGAAATTATAGATATTCCGGTAGATGTTCCGGTTTTGACTGTGACTCCTTCGGCTGTGGCAGTGATTCGTAATTTGCTGCAACAGCGTAATATTCCCAACCATGCCCTGCGCGTGTTCGTAACAGGCGGCGGTTGCTCTGGGATGCAGTATGGCATGGCGTTTGAAGCCCAAGCCCAAGAATTTGATAAAGTAGTGGCGGTAGATGGCGTGCAGCTTTTGATTGACCCCACCAGCATGATTTACCTGAAGGGCGCGACCATTGATTTTGTAGACAGCCTCATCGGTGGCGGTTTCCGCATTGATAACCCCAATGCCGCGTCTAGCTGTGGTTGCGGACATTCCTTCAAAGGCAAAGAAGGCGGCGAAGAAACCAGTGCCAGCGGTGGCGGTTGCAGTTCGTGCAGCAGCAGCTACTAAACACTCAATTCAAAATAGTGGATGACAATAACAGCCCAGTTTTTCTGGGCTGTTTGTATTTTAGCGCCGTAACGTGCTTACCAATAAACCTAACAATCCCCCTGCTGCCAATAACAAAATCGGCACCATCGGGGGTAAATTACCTGATGTAATTGTTGAAACTGCTTCTAATAAAACATCCGGCGTGGGGGCAGTGTCCACACTTCCTAGCCCGCCATTAGTGCGCGGCGCAACTTCTGCTGGCGGCGTAAAAGTCGGCAACTCTTGGTTATTTGCCAACGCCACAACCGTTGCAATTTCGGGATTGATAGTCGGGGCTTGTAGCAAGCGCGATTCAGCATTGAGGGTGAGTTCTGCACCGGGCGTCAAGGTGCTGGCAGCCAACGTCAGCGAAAGGGATGCCGCATCAAGGATGGCGGGTGCGGCTGCCACCGGGGCAGCATTAAACGGATTCGTGACGGGCGGCACATCATTTTCATTACCAATAATGGCAACCAATGTGTCAAATGCCCAACCGAAACCTGTTGGTGAATTAGGATAGATAAATTGCCACCATTGTTCATACCGACCGACAACCACATATTGCACGCCGCGCTCCATTTTGCCAAGAACATTACCCTCAACAATTTCCGGTGTTGAACGAATATTGACATCGGTGGCATCAGGCGACATTTCTAACAACGCAGCCCCTTGTGGGGTGGGTGTAATGGTAACAGTGGGTGTCGCAATGGCAATCTCAGTAGCGGGTAAAGTTAATGTTGGGATAACAGCAAAAACCGGGGTAGCAGTGATGCGTACTTGAGCAATGGCATCTTGGGCAAAAATCGGTAAACTCAATCCCAATATGAGAACAATAAGCAACAAAAGATGTTTTTTCATCCGGTTTTTCACCATGAAATCTGATTGACAGGATTAGTTCTGCCTTGTTCTGCTTGCAAACGGGTCGTGTCTTTATCCAAATAGCCCTGATATTCAGCATTCGCAATCCCAATCGTTGTCCAACCACTCATCACAAATGCCGGGCGTTCATGACCGGGAATACATTGACTGCAATCGGCGGGTAGCCATTCGCCATTAAAACGGCGGGCAATGTGCAAGTGGGTCGCTGTCGAAAAACCGCCAGCACACGATGAATACCCTAAAATATCGCCTGTATTCACTTGGTTTCCCGGCGCAATCACATCGGTCAGATGCAAATAAAAAATTGTCCATCCCGTTGATTCATCGGCATCATTATCCAAATCAAGCATGACCACGCCATCACCGCTGCGAGCAATAACGCCCGGCGCAACAGCAGTTACTGGGTATTTGGAGGTATGGCATAACGGCATTTCGGCAGTGCGTTCATCCGGCGGGGCAAAATCCAAGGCTGCCCATGCGCTGCCGCCATTCCAACCACCATGCGGTCCCCCGGTAAAGTACCAAATTTTGCCTGCCGCAAAGGGCAATGTGAGTGGCGGTTGCTCTAAGGTGATGGGGACTAAGGGGTCAACCGCTTGCAAAAATGGATCGCCAAAATAGGCATAATAAATACGATATAACCCATTCTGGCTGACATCGCGTTCCCAAATGGCTTTGATATTGTTCAGCGAAAGAAAATACTGCACACCAATCGTACCCGCGTTCAAGCCGCTAGCATAAGTGAGGCGTGTGCCATCAGCCATTTCCAACAGTTTTAAGCCGCGTGTTTTCCAAGCATAATACCCGCGATTCAGTTCATTTGCTGCCCATGCCAACTGCCGGTACAAACCACTGCGGTCTATGCCGCCTGAATTGGCAATGGTTATCAACGGATGGGTGATTTGGTCTGGTTGCAACTGCAAATTACTCAACCAACCAGCGCGATATTCTAAAATTGTTAGCAGCAAACGCGGGTCAACACTGTATTCAAGTGCCACCCGTTCTAGCACTTGGGCGGCAGTCAGCGTCAATTTTAATTCTGCGCCATTGGCTTGCCGTGTGCCTACTTCATCAGTAGCTTGGCGAATATAGCCGGGTTGGGTGGCGATAAACCCAGCTATATCAAAGGCTTTGCTGCCGGGCGCACGCACCAAACGGCTGTCGGGAATAATTTTGAAGATAGGTGTTGTTTGCGAAGGTGCTGGTGGCAGCTTGATAACTTGCCCCACAGCGATAATATTGGCATCCGTAATATTGTTTACCGTCAAGAGGGATTCAAGACTTACACCATATTTTTGGGCAATTTCAAACAAGGTGTCACCCGGTTGAACGGTATGGTCTGTCACCAGTTCGGCGGTTTGACCTTGAACAGTATCCAAGGTTGGATTGCTGGCAGGCACATCTGGCACGGGCGATAATGCCAGTGGCACAATCGGCGCTGGCGGTGGTGTATAATCTGCTGGCACAACCTCCACCACTTGCGACGGGAAAGTCGCGGTAATCACAATAATCTGCGGCTGGTCACGCACACAGGCGGTCAACACGAGCAGCAGAGGCATCATCACAAACAGGCTGCGTTGTCTCAACTTATTTCATGCTCCATATGGCAAACACCCCGCGGGCAATCGTCAAGGGAACGCTATTGGCTTGGCGCACATCAAGAATGTTAATCACGGGTTGCGGCTGACTGCCTAATGTTGTCACTTCTGAATAGACCAAATAACTGCTATCGGGCGACCAAACATGATGACTGGTTGCAAACTGGTCAAAATATAACAGGAGATACACCATTTCGGAAGTTGGGAAAAAACTGCTGTAATTGCGATTCAATCCGGTCTCGATATTGAGCGTAGACCATGCCAATCCATCCGTATTTTGTACAAAATCAATCGTTTGGCGTTGTGGTGTTATTTGAGCATCAAAAGACCCGGCAGGCGTCGCAAAGGTGATATAGGCAACTTGTTGGCTATCCGGCGACCAGAAAAAAGCAATCACATCGCTGGTGCTGCTGCGGCTCACCACTTCGCCGCTGATGGCATCCACAACAAATAACGCGCCAAAGTTGCCTTCGCTAATTGCCCGATACGCCACATAATTCCCATCTGGCGACCACAAAAACGAGACGTTGCCGGTTAAATTTGATAACAAATTTTGGGATGTGTCCCCGGCGGTGATGGTTAAATGGGTTTTGCGGTCTTCATCGCCGGGCGTTCCTGCCAAAATACGGTCATCCACAGGCGACCATGCTGGCGCTTGGAATGTCCCAGACGATGTTTGCTGAGAATCAGCTAAGACTTCTTGAGCAGACACATCATATACATCTACACGCCGATTATTACGATGAAAAACAAGTTGCGTTCCGGCAGGATTCCAGTTGTAGTAAAAAGGTGCGCCTTGGGCAATGGTTTGGGCATCATCCGAAGAATCAAGATAATCGCGGATAAGGTCTATCCGTATGTTGCCATTCATAGCGTCGTTGACTAACAATGCCAAATCGTGACAATCGGCTGCCTCTGAGCAAGCCGCAGGTGACCATGAGGCATAAATGATGGATTCAGCTTGCCCTTCAAACACGGCACGCCCCGGTTCAACCCCATCCTGTGAAATAAAGGCGCTGGTGGTAAGACTACTGGCATATTGCAAATCGCAGCAAAAATACGCAAGGCGGTTATCCGGCGACCAAGTGGGCCATTGATAACGAACTTGATTTGAGCCATCTTGAGTTAATTGGGTCGTTGTACTATCAGCAAAGTTGGCAGCATAAACATTATAATCCGCGCCAATAAAAGCAATTTTTCCGGGCAAATTCGGCTGCAATTCACCCGTTTCTTGTGCTTGACTGCTCACCCCTAAGAGACCTATCCACAATAAAATGAACAATAATTTTTTCATGGTATCCTGCCCTTTTAAGGTGCAAGTGTGCGTTGAGATGCATTATAATACATCTTCGTTTAATTTAACCTGTTCTGAATATTTCGCAGGAGATGGCGCAATGCCCACCAAAGAAGAAATGCAACAAGTATTCCCCCAAATGCAGCAGCGGTTTCAGCCAGATAAAGCCAAAGGCGTTGATGCCATCATTCAAGTTGATTTGAGTGGCGAGAATGGCGGTTTGTTCTGGCTGAAAATTGCCAATGGCGAGTGCGAACATGGCGAAGGGGCTATCGAAAATGCCGCCATGGTGCTGAAAGCCAAAGACGAAGATTTTTACGCGATGGTCACAGGCAAAGTTAGCCCAATGCAAGCCTTTATGATGGGCAAAATCAAAGTTAATAACATGGAACTCGGTCTAAAGATGACGACTATGTTCCAGATGGCATAAGGTACTAATGGGCAGGATATTCCTGCCCACCATCTTATAAACCCTTAGTTATCCGTTTCCAGATCCGCCATCATCCAATTGCCCCCGACCAGCGCCGCATTCCCAAGCGCATCTTCAATCAGGGTTTCCATTTCCTCATCTTCGGCATCCTCAGCCCGTTCACGCGCAGCCGTCAAAGCACGAATGGCTTCTTTGCTGCCAATTTCGCCCAAGGCACCGATAGCAATCTCTTGACCATCGCGGTCAGAGGTTTGCAGCATCTGAATAAGGTGTGGCACAGCCTCAACGGATTGCAATTCACCCGCGGCACGCGCTGCCGCGTTGCTCATCTCGGCATCATCACTATCCAGTTCTTGCAAAACGATTGTTTCCCAGCGTTCATCGGCAGAGTTGCCCATAGCGATAATCGCACTCAATTTCATGAGGTCATCGCCGCTGTTATAGGCAGCGGTGATGGTTGGGGTCACAACCTCGTGGCTGCAATTGGCAATCGCTTCCAGCGCCCGCCGCCGAATTTCTGTGGGTTGTTTCTCATCATTGAGTAATCGTAAAACACTGGTTTGCACACGCCGAAAATCAGTGTCCGATAAATCTCCCAATTCACCCATTAACACAAAACGTCCTAATGTGCGTGTGGCTTCGGCACGTACTAGGATTGATTTATCCTGCTCTGCCATGCGAATGAGACGATTCATCAAGGTGATGGTCTCATTTTCGTTCAACACTTCAATCGCAACTTGACGCACTTCCGCATCGGCGTCCCCTAACCCCATGAAACCCATTGAATCATAATTCAATTCATAATTGGTTTCACTCACATCTACCAACATTTGCATGATTATCCGGCGCTGATTGGCGTCTAGGTTGCCCCAGACTTCGCGGATTTTTTCTAATGCCTCATCTTCCAAATCGGAAAGCCCGTACAACAATGTTGGTCCCGGCACGGTATCGGTCTTCAGGGCTTCAATGACTTCATCCAGCGATGGACGCGGGCGAATATCATCATCGTCCTCGAAATCCAGTTCAGGATGTTTCACAGGATGTCCTTTTCACTCATAGAGTTGATTGTATGGCTGAAGATTTTATCACAAATGCTCCCGAATTGTTTCATCGGGAGCATCACAGATTTATATAGAACCAATGAGGTTGAAATCTCTTACCTCAGTGAGCAAGATACTCACTGCCACTACCGCAACTACGAAGGCAGTTTGAACGGATTGAAAATATCATAGAGGATCACCAGCACACCGAGCGATAGCAAAATTGCCAAGCCTATCCGATATACCATATTTTCGATTTCAAATGGCACCGGTTTACCACGCAGCATTTCCGCTATCACAAACACAATGCGTCCGCCATCCATCGGCGGGATGGGCAGCAAATTGGTAAAACCCAAGAAAATGCTGACCAACGCAATGAAATTCAGGATAATCGAAGGGTTGCCATCGCGGATGCTTTGCTGCAAGAATTTTCCACCGACTTGACTAATGCCGATGATGCTCACTGGACGAGCTTCTTCTGGGCTAATCGCCCCTTGAATCAATTTCATCGGAATTTCGACAATCATGCCAAGCGTCGTCGCCGTGCGCGTTAGACCATATTTGACGGCATCAGCGGGGGTTTGTGGGATATTTTCCACTTGTGGGCTGGTATCCGTGTAACGGATGCCATCGCTAGTCGCATATTGTGATTCGATAGCGAGACCAAGCCGTCCTTCGCCGGGCGGTGGGTCAACTCGTGGCGTCAGGCTGGTTTCAAAGGTTGCACCTTCGCGCATGAGTGTTAATTGGAGAGTTTGACCTGCCTGTTCTGCTACGATTTTCTGCAAGGCTTCGGTTGGATTATGGCTCACGGGTAAACGCTGCCCATTAACTGCCACAATCAAATCTGCCGCCAATATGCCCGCTTCATCAGCGGGTGAGCCTTCTGCTACCCCGGCAACATATACATACGCGGTTGTATCGTCAAAATCGGGAGTGACAACAATCGTGTAGGTGTCGAGCGTTTCCAAGCTACGCAAGGTCAGCGTAACGGGTGTTTCGGCTTCTGCCAATGTCATAAAAAATGTGGACATATCAGCAAATAATTCGCCATTGATTTGCTCAACAGCATCACCGGGTTGTACATCCTGACCAGCATACATCGAATCGGGCGGGAAATACACAATCTGCGCCCGCGCCCCCACAATTTTGGGCAAGCCAATCAAAGCAATGACCGTAAACAGGAAAATGGCAGTGGCAAAATTGGCGAATGCGCCCGCCGACATGAAGAAAATTCGCTGTAGCGGCTTTGCTTCGTTGAGTGCCTTAATTTTCCCAGGCGGATACCCTCTGGCGATAAGTTCATCGCGTTCACTGATATACCCTTCGTCTTCAGGCGGGGTATTTTTACGTTTTTCTGGCTCATCCGCATCATTAGCGTCATTATTGACGGGACCAATCATATCTTCGCCCATGGGACGCACAAACCCACCGATAGGCAGCCAATTAATGGTAATTTCGGTTTCGCCCCAATTAAACAAGCGAAACATGCGTGGCGGAAACCCAACACCAAATTCCAGAATGGTGATGCCCACCATCTTCGCCGCCAAAAAGTGACCGAGTTCGTGAATGATGACTGCCGGAATCAGGACAATCCCAAACGCAATCAACGCCGATATAAAATCATTCTGAAGCAAAAATTCCAGCATTTGTCCTGTCCTTCATATCTGGTTTGTTGTCACCCCGGCTATGCGCGGGTGTAGTTGCATTATAGTCCGGTATTGAGTTTTGAAGCAATAGACCTAACCACTGCTTTCCCGCTGAAAACCTGAATATTCGCTAAAAATATTCAAAAACTCTTACACAATAACAACAGCCGCACCGCCCGGTGTTGCTATTTTGATGTCCATCACACCCGCAACTTGTTGTAATTGACGTTGAATTTCGGGGGCAGCATCAGCCGTACACAAACAATGCACATTGGGTCCGGCATCCAAGGTATAACATACATTCAGCCCTTGTGAGCGCCATGCACGGACGCGCTGCATAATATCTAACGTGGTCGGCAGCCAATAAAATAATGGTGGGCGACTCGTCATCATGACGGCATGCATCAAATTACTATCAAGTTCGACTACTTCGGCAAAAGTGGCAAAATCACGCGCCAAAAATGCCTGTTTGCAGCGCATTAATCTATCTGCTGCGCCATTGACTCGTGCAATTTGCAAGTCGCTGGTCGCAGCGGTAGTATGCCCTTCTTGTGACCCGGTAGCTTTATGCTGGTCACTCACAATAGCAACTACATCTACCAAATTCCAGTACTCCGGCGCAGCAATGCTTTCGGCAAACGAGTCGGCGTGCGTATCAGCGGCGTGCCATTCCACAAACCCGGTTGGCACAGAGCGCGATGCTGACCCTGACCCACGCCGCGCCAATGTTGTTAATTCGCGTTCCGTCATGGATATTTCAAATACAGCGGCGGTTGCCACCGTCAGCGCCGCAAATGCTGATGCTGATGACGCGATGCCCGTGCCTGTTGGAAAATTATTAGCAGATTCAACGCGGACATGCGTCACTATTTCGCATCGCTGCCGCAGCATATTCAGATGAGTCACGACGCGCTCTAACGATTTGCCGCTGGCAATTTCACCGTTAAGCACCAATACATCGGAAAACAATGTTTCATCAGGAATCACGGTGGTTTGGGTGTATAAGCCATCAAGGTTCATGCTGAGTGACGAATTTGCAGGCAAACGCAAGACATCATCTTGGTTGCCCCAATATTTAATAAATGCGATGTTGGGATGCGCTCGTGCAGTCGCGGTTTTCAAGAGAACCCCCGAAAAATAAATAGATGAATATGATATACAGCGTAGCGAGAACTGCGCTATAATGCTACCCGCGAATTAGCTTATTCTGGAGTTATGCCTTTGCAGGCACTGACAGGTCTTATCCGCACGATGCGTCCAACCCAATGGACGAAAAATGTGTTGTTTGTGTTCCCAGCAATTGTCTTTGATGGCAAATTATTTAAACCCGACTCGCTGGCAAATGTATTATATGCTTGCTTTGCGATGATTTTGCTGTCCGGCACGGTCTATATCATCAATGATTTGGTAGATATTGAAAAAGACCGCCAGCATCCCCGCAAAAAAGACCGTCCGCTGCCTTCTGGTCAACTGCCTATCAATGTAGCCATTGCTGCCGCTATCCTCATCCCGTTGGTCACATTGGTGGTGACATGGTTTATTCATCCGGTCTGGGGTTGGAAACTAGCAGTGGTCTTGTTGGTGTATCTGCTCATCCAGATTCTTTATTCTTTTGTGCTAAAAAATATCGTGCTGCTGGATGTGCTAACTGTCACGGCGGGTTTTGTACTGCGCGTGGTCGCTGGGGTGGTGGTGATTGATGTTGAGAATTTCTCGCCTTGGTTATATGCCTGTACTGCTCTATTGGCACTCTTTCTGGTGGTCGGCAAGCGGCGGCAAGAATTGGTGACGTTGGGCGAAAATGCGGTCAAAACACGCCCCATTTTTCAGCATTATAATTTGCCGTTATTGGATGACATGCTGCGAATGGTCACAACATCCACGCTCATCACCTATCTACTCTATACAATCGAGCGCGATACGGTGATTCGGGTTGCGGGAGTAAATCTAACACCGATTACCGTAATGTATGTGGTGTATGGCTTGTTTCGCTATCTTTACCTGATTCATGTACGCGGTGAAGGCAGTGCCCCGGATGAAGTCTTACTCAAAGACCGCCCATTACAAATTGCAATTGTGTTATTTGGGCTGACCTTTATCGCACTGTTGTATGTGTTACCTCGGTTGGTGCAAGCATGATAACCGCGAGTGCCTGTGCAAAAATGATTTTGTGTGGCGAACACGCTGTCGTTTATGGGCAACCCGCGATTGCCGTGCCTGTCAGCGATTTACGAGTGATGGTCAGCGCCAAACCTGCCGAACAACTCATGTTCACGCTGGCAGATACCGGGCTGCAAATCCTAGATTTGGCAGCTGATGCTGCTATCACTCAAATTGCTCGTTTGACGCTGGATGCTCTACATATTGCACCACCCCCGGTTGAAATGCATATTACATCTACTATTCCGGTTGCCAGCGGCTTAGGCAGTGGTGCAGCAGTCTCAGCGGCAGTTGCCCGTTGTTTGTGCCAAATCGCTGGAAAAACATTGCCTGTTGAAACGATTAATCAACTGGTTTATGAAGTAGAAAAAATGCATCACGGCACACCAAGCGGCATTGATAATACCGTGATTGTGTATGAACGTCCGATTTATTTTGTACGGAATCAAGCGGTGGAGTTTATCAGTATCAATACACCGCTGCATTTTCTCATTGCGGATACAGGCATACCCGCCCCCACCAAAATTTCAGTCGGGGATGTGCGCCGCTTATACGAACACGACCCAGAAAAAATTCAGCCGATTTTGGATGCTATTGGGGCGCTAGTGTGCGACATTCAACAGCAGTTACAAACCGGCAATGCTGAAACCATTGGCGCATTGTTGACACAAAATCACCAGTATTTGCAACAACTGACGGTATCATCACCCGAACTCGATAACTTGGTGAACGCCGCCCTACAAGCCGGCGCATTAGGGGCAAAATTATCCGGCGGTGGGCGTGGCGGCAATATGCTGGCGCTGGTCACGCCGGAGACGTTACCCACTGTAAAAACGGCACTATTGGCGGCGGGTGCAGTTCGAGTTTATGAAACAAGTTTGATGGGAGCGAACAAGGCATGATTACGCTGGTCAAATTGGGCGGTTCACTCATCACCGACAAGACGATTCGTGCCAGTTTCCGCGAAGATGCGATGCAGCGTATCGCCCAAGAGATTGCGGGGGCTATCGCCCAGCAACCTACTATGCCGCTGATTATTGGGCATGGCAGCGGGTCTTTTGGGCATTTTGAGGCGAAGCAACATAACACAATGGCAGGTGTGCAAACACCAGAACAATGGCGCGGTTTTGCCAGTGTCGCCACCATCGCTGCTGAACTCAATTATCTTGTGGCAAAAGTGCTGCACGCGGCAGGACTCCCAATATTTCGGGTGCAACCATCAGCATCAGCAATCGCGCAGGATGGTAATATTACGCAGATGGCATTGGGCAACATCGAAAGCGCCTTGGCGCGACAGCTTATCCCCTTAGTGTATGGCGATGTGGCATTTGATGCGGTGCGCGGCGGCACGATTATCTCAACGGAAACCATTTTTACTTATCTCGTTGAACATTTGCCTGTGAGTCGTATTTTGCTATTGGGCGAAGTAGATGGCGTCTATGATTTGCAACAGCAAGTGATACCAAACATCACTCCTGCTAATTTTGAAGCGATAAAACCTGCTTTGGGTGGTTCAGCGGGGGTAGATGTTACGGGGGGGATGCTCACTAAAGTGGAGGATATGTTGGCATTAACGCAGGCAAAATCGGCTTTAAGTATTTTGATTTTTAATGGCAAAACGCCCGGTTTACTCCAATCCGCATTATTGCATCAGCCAATTTTAGGAACACGCATTGGGCGCTAACACTGATTGAGATTATCTACCAGGGTATTCAAACACAAAATCACGATTGTAATCAGCATCCCCGGCGCGAAGGCTACCCAAGGGGCTGCCCGAAACGAATTGCGCCCTTCTGCCAGCATCACCCCCCAATCGGGTATCCCCGGTGCGCTCCCCAGCCCTAACAAACTTAATGCGGCACTATTGAACAAGCAATAACCGAACACAATCACCCCATAGACCAACACCGTTGATTGAATACCCGGCAAAATATGGGCGTAAATGATGCGCCACGCAGTCGCACCTTGCGCTCTTGCTGCCAACACATAATCTTGAATAAGAATTGTTTGCACCCCCGCACGCATGACTTGTGCTACGCTGGCGGTTTGAGCCAACCCCACCGCCAAAACCAACGCAGCATCACTTTGTCCTAAGAGTGTCAACGTGACCAATGCCAGCACTAACGGCGGAAATGCCAATAATGCGTTTAAAACCCCCATCAAAAGCGCCGCTATCAATGGCGAACTGATGCCGACTATTAACCCAATACCCACGCCTATGATTAACCCAGCCAGTGCCGCCAATGATGTGATAATCAAAGTGCGCTGTCCACCATATAAAACACGGCTCAACACATCGCGCCCTAAATAATCTGTGCCTAGTAAATGCTTAGGCGAAGGCGCTAAAAGCGTGTTACTGGCGTCCGTTTGCATGGGGTCAAAACGTATCAGCAAGGGGGCTGCCCATATTATAAGAATGATACAAATCAAGATAAGAATAGAAATGCGAATCACGAGTTTAAGCGCGGGTCTAGCTGATGAGTCAAAAGTTCAGCAAAACGATTCAGAAGAATAAAAACGGTGGCAATCATGAGAACAACACCCTGCACCACTGGATAATCACGCCCTTGAACAGCATCTAATAGCAACAGCCCGATGCCTGCCCGCTGAAACAAACTTTCAGTGATGACTGCGCCACTCAATAAAAATCCGGCTTGCAAAGCAATCATGTGAACAACGGGTAACAAGCTCACCCGCAAGATATGCTGTACCACGATATAGGATGGAAATAGCCCTTTGGCGTGGGCGGTGCGAACAAAATCAGCCTGTTTTATATCCTGAATGTTGGATTGCACGCTACGAGCAATCACGCCACCGGTGTGAAATCCCAACACCAAGGCGGGTAAGGCGCTGTTCTCTCGAACTCCCCCAAGATGTATCGCTACCACAAAAATTACCAGCGTTCCCGTCCAATAAATTGGCACACTTACCGCTAAACCAATTATCAGCCGGAAAATAGCCGAAATAACTGTTATATCTATGGCAGCGATGATGCCTCCTAAAATCCCCCATACCACAGCAATGCTTAATGACCAGAACGCCAATTCTGTGGTTGGCAAGAAGCGTTCTGCCAATATTTCCGTAACAGGTCTGCCTGTATATAGTGAAACCCCCAATTCGCCGCGCAGCAAAGCCAGCAAAAAACGAGCGTATTGCACCCCAATCGGCTCATCCCAATGTAAATTCTGGCGTAAAGTCGCTTGCAATTCTGCGCTGGCTTCCCAATATTGTGCCTGAATCGCATCACCGGGTAGCAAGCGCAGCGCCACAAATGTTAAAGATGCTGCCAACCATAGGGTTAAAACCGCTGACGCGGCGAACCGCAGAATATTAATCATCAGGTGTTATGGTTACGTTATATAACAACGGAAACCAACCGTAGGGGTCAAAGCGCAAATCGCTGATACGATTGCTATGAGCATTGAGGTTCACATAATCCCGAATTGGCAATATCAAGGCTTGCTGCATGATAATGGCTTGAGATTGCCCATATGCCACGCGGCGCAGTTCGTTATCCGATTGGCGGGCGGCTTCTAACAACAAATTATCTAACTCAGGGTTGCTAAAGCCAGTCCAATTGACAGTGCCACTACTCAAATAACGCGCATTCAACACCACCGGGTCAAGCCCAAAAGCATCAAACGATACCATGTTGTATTCGCCTTTTTCGACTTCTTCCAGCAGCGATGTAAACCCCGGTACTGGCTCAATCACCGCCCGAATGCCGACGCTACGCCACTGGTCTTGCAAAAACTGTGTTACTTCTGGCACTAAGCCCCACGCTGGCTGAATAACCGTCACTTCCAGCGGTGCGCCATTTAAATCCAGAATACCATCATTATCGCTATCTTCGTAACCAGCCCCAGCTAATAATGTCTGTGCTTGGTCTAAATTATAGGCATATACATCCACAACACCCGGATTGTAAAACGGCGTAACAGCAGCTAAAGGACCCCAAGCAATGGGTGAAAATCCTTGATAGACAGCATCCACAATGGCGTTACGATTGGTCGCGTAGATAAGCGCCTGCCGCACTGCCAAATTATTCGTCGGTGGTTGTGCTGTATTCATATAAAATTGCAACGGTTGCCCCGGAATAGCTGCTGGAACGACCGTAAATTCTGGATTATTGGCAAGTTCACGGGCATCTAGTGGCAACAATTCGCCCATCACATCAGCATCACCACTTTCTAAAGCGGCTGCCCGTGTTGCTGGGTCACGGAAAAACCGAAATTCAATTTCTTGCACGGCGTTTTCTGCCAATGGAGCATAAAAATCAGGTTGCCATGCATAATCTGGATTGCGGCGAATCACGATGCGATCTTCAGGAACATATTCAACAAACTTAAATGGACCCGTCCCTACCTGATGATATTGATAGCGCAGCAGTGAATATTCTTTGAGCGCCTTGGGGCTGGCAATAGCGGTATAGACTTGGCTAAGACCATCCAATAATGGGCTATAAGGTTCTGAAAGAATCAGATTGATGGTGGCATTATCTACAACTTGATAGGCTGTTAGCGGTCCTAAGAGTAATCGCGCCCGCTGCGAAGCTGTTTCCGGGTTCATGATACGTTCTAAATTTGCTGCGACGGCATCCGCATTGAACAATGTGCCATCATGAAACGTCACATTCTCGCGCAGCTTAAAGGTATAAATCAGCCCATCTTCAGAAATTGTCCACGAAGTAGCTAAACCCGGCACAAATTCGCGTGTTTCAGGATGGCGATAAACCAACGTATCATACACTTGGCGCAGCACGATACCGAGTTCGGCGTTTTGATTAATATGAGGATCAATACCACTAACACTCAGGGTTAAGCCATAAAACAGCTTATAGGGCGTTGTTTCGCTAACTGGCAGCGCATTGCCCGTGCAAGCACTCAATATTCCTAACAGCCATAAAACACGGAAAAAGCGCATGGTTGACCTTTGTTCATTTCGTTCTATCATTATGGATTGAATAACAAATTCTAGCGACGATTAATTTCAGCACAAGTGCTTGACCATGACAACCTTCAATCGTCCCCGCCTGATTACCCCGCCAAGAGAAGAAGAAGATATTTATCCCTATCGGCGGGTTTGGCGAAGCATTACAACTGAATACAGTATTTTAATTGGTGTTACGGTGGGTTTGTATGTAGCGGTGGCATTTTTGGGGGTTCAAGTACCGGAAGTGTTTCGCTCACCCCTCAACATCACTTTGGCACTCTTGCCAGCGGGGTTATGGCTGATATTTTCGCGTTTGGCGGAAAATACTGCCAAAGAATCGCGTCCACAGCTTGTCACTGTATTTGTCCTAAGCAGTTTAATTGCCAGTGCTATTGGCATTCCATTGGTTGAAAATTTTTTGCAACCTGAACGGTGGTTATCGCTGGAACCAGCACTCAGTCGTATCATCGGCTATACGGTGACAACAGGCATCGTACAAGAATTTTTGAAGTATCTTGTGCTGCGATATGCCTTACCCGCCGCATATTTTCGAGTACGGTTAGATGGTATTGCCTATGCAGCCGCGATTGCTAGCGGTTATGCACTGATGTTGAATCTGCATTTTGCTCTCAACCAGCCTTTGGCAACACCTGACGCGGCGGCATTACGCATCTTAGGTGTTAATGTGTTGTGTTTGGTGGGCAGCGCCATCATTAGCTATGGCTGGATGGAAACTTTGCTAGGAAATGCCGCAGTTTTTTTGCTGCCCTTCACATTGGTATTGGCTGCCCTCGTGAACGGCATTGCCATCCCGTTGCGCGTTGGTTTGATGAATGCAACTTTGACACTAGATGGCGGTGCCACTCGCCCTTATTTTGCCATTGGATTTGTTGTGGCAGTGCTAGTCGTGCCACTCGTGATTTTGGCATTTTTGTATCGTGCCGCTGACCGCCGCGAAGAAGATATTCAGCGCGGGCAGGAGTAAACGCCGATGGGCATCATTGTTATTGAAGGTATCTCCAGCGAAACGCCACGCCAGCGATGGGCAAATGCTTTCACCATCATCACAGCATTGGTATTATTTTTATATGGTCTTAACGTGCGTGAAAACACTTTGAATGCGGTTACGCCCTACAACAATGTTCAGGCAGGTATCACCGCTTTATATCCGGCAAATTGGCTGCTGGATACAGGTGAAAATTCTATTTTCCGTGTGCGTGATATGACCCAACCCGGTTTTAAGACCACTATCCAAATCACCATTCAACCTGTAAGTTCAGCCACAACGGAGCGCAACTTAGCTGACCGCCTAGCACTAATCCGGGCGCAAACCTTCACCGATTACAGTGTTTTATCTATCGAATCTTATATGTTGCGAAATGAGACGCCGGCGCAAGCCATCGCCTATAGTTATGTGAATCGGGATACCGGTCCATTCCAAGCAGGCGTTCCGGTTGTGGTTGCTGGATTGGATATTATTACTTTAAGTCGCGGGCAAGCCTTGATTATCACATTTCGGGCGCAATCGGATATTTATGACCGCGAATTTTCTCGTTTTGAACAATTTTTAAGCACGCTGGATTTTTGATATGCGGCGTTTAATCCTTTTTCTCACAGCGTTTTTGCTTCTCATCATTGTTGTGCCACTGCTTTTGCAAGCACAAAACACTGCTACGATTGATTTAGAGCGCATTCAACGAGCGACGGTTTATATCATACAGGCACACAGCGATAATCTGAGTATCGCCTGTGTGGGGTCAGGCACGATTGTTCGTTACGATGGGCTTATTCTGACCAATGCCCACAACACGGTCAAAAGCAATCGGTGTGATGGCGATACCCTCATTATTGCGATGTCGCTGAATATTAACGAACCCCCTGTGCCGCGTTATCGCGCTGAGATTGTTCAAGCGAATACCGGTTTGGATTTGGCATTGCTGAGAATCACGCGCCAATTAGACGGACGCTTGATTGACCCGGCAACCCTGCCCGTATTGCCTTTCGTTGAACTCGCTGATTCATCATTGGTGGCACTGGATGAAACTATCATCATTGCTGGTTATCCTGATACTGGGAATGCCCCAGTATCATTAGCATCGGGCAGCATTTTGAGTTTTTTTGATGAACCGGGTGGCGATGACCGTGCTTGGTTCAAAGTAGCTGCCGCTGTACCGCTGCCGGGGGTCATTTCTGGTGGTGGTGCTTATAACCAACGTGGGCAGTTGGTCGGTGTGCCAACAGCAGCACTCTTGAACCTAGAAGCCGGTGGCGAATGTCGGTTGCTGGAAGATGTTAATGGGGATGGATTTATCAACCGGAATGACTCTTGTGTGCCAATTGGCGATTTTATTAGTGTCTTGCGCCCTGCCAATGATGCGCGTCCGCTGCTGCGAAGTGCCTCTTTGAACCTAAGTGTAGAAACCTTAACATCGCCCGGATTCCAAATTGCTCCGGCTGGCGAAGCAACTTTTGCAGGGTTATTTTTTGCTCCGGCTGTTGTCGAAAATTTACCCACAACGGTTATCGGCAGCGCCCCGGCTGGCACTGATAGTTTGTTTCTCTTTTTTGATTATGCCAATATGACACCCGAAACAATTTACGAATTGCGCGTGACAGTGGATGGGGTTCCGGCGCAAGCCTTCGATTTGCCGCCTGTGCGCTGGAGTGGTGGTGAACGCGGTTTGTGGTATATCGGCGCAGACGGCGTGAATTATGCCAATGGTATTTATGAATTTCGCTTATACATCAATGGTATTGCTGCTGCCAGCAGCAGTATTCTTGTCGGGGGTCCCACGCAAACTATTCCGACCTTCACCAATCCAGCTTTTGGCATCTTGGATGAAGCTGGCAATCTACAAGGCAACGGTTATGTGCTGCCCACCGCACCAATTGCTACGGCGCGTTTTATCTACCAGAATATGCAGCCCGGCTTACCTTGGACAGTGATTTGGTCATACAATGGGCTGCAAATTGCGCGAACCGATGATGTTTGGCGCGAAGCCGATGGTGCAAACGGCGCTTATCCGGTCAGTCTGCGCCCGCCAGAAGGACTTATCCCCGGCACCTATCGCGTGGATGTTTACCTCAATTCGCTCTTAACGACCACCGGGTCTTTTGTGGTTGCCGGGACACAAGCTGGAGCAGTCCCGCGTGTATTCAGCAATCTTGAATTTATCCGCACCGACGACCCGTTAGAATTGCCCGAGACAGCCGCCGCCAATACCTTTCCAGATGGTGCCAATACCCTCTATGCCCGTTTCGATTGGGAACGCATTACCCCCGGCACCAATTGGACAATCCGTTGGCGTGTGGATAACGATATTTTTTATGAAGAAACGCGCCCTTGGAGCAGCCAAGAACAAGGGGTTGATTTTACAGTACGCCTAACTGCCCCCGGCGGCTTGCCTGATGGCACATACACGCTGGATTTGTTAATCAACAATATTTTATTAGAGACTGCACAGGTCAGTATTGGCATTGGTCAGTTGGCAATCAATCGGCTGGCGCAGGCGGGTGGCGTGCAGTTGCAAGGGCGCATCCTTGATGCCGAAACGGGTAAAGGCATTGAAGGCATTTCGTTTATTTTGATTAGCGAAGAATTTTCTGTGCGTGAATTTGCTTGGAATCAAGACCAGATTTATGCGTTGGCGATTACAGATCAGGATGGTAATTTTGAAATTGACCGCACTTTACAAATCGGCGCACCTTACAGTGCCTTGGTTGCCGCACAAGGCTATTTACCCGTTGCTGCCGATGGGTTGGAAATTAGTGCAGAGGATACCAGCCCCATCAAACTTGTTATTCCACTCACGCGAGATGGCTAATGGCAGATAAACAACGGTTAGATATTTTGCTGCATGAGCGCGGCTTGGCAGAAAGCCGTGCCAAAGCGCAAGGCATGATTATGGCGGGCGAAGTCTCCGTTAATCAGGTCATGGTAGATAAACCCGGGACTCGTTTTGCGCCCGATGTAACCATTACTGTGAAAGCCATGCCGCTTTACGTTAGCCGCGGCGGCGATAAATTAGCGGGCGCACTACAAACGTTTCAATTTGATGTCACCGGGCGGATTTGTGTGGATGTGGGTGCCAGCACAGGCGGCTTTACCGATTGTTTGCTGCAACATGGCGCAGCACGAATCTACGCGATTGATGTGGGCTATGGGCAGCTTGCTCATAAACTTCGCATTGATGAGCGCGTTATCATCATGGAACGGACGAATGCGCGTTATGTGGAGCAGTTAGCCGAAAAAGTGACGCTAGCTGTGATTGATGCTTCGTTTATTTCGCTCAAATTATTGCTGCCGCCCGTCAAAAAATGGCTGATTGAAACTGCTGATGTCATTGCCCTCATCAAACCCCAATTTGAAGCCGGCAAAAAAGAGCTAAGTAAAGGCGGCGTGGTACGCGATAGTGATGTGCATCAGCGTGTGGTACGCGATATTTTGCAGTTTGCCCAGCAGCAAGAGTTTGTTGTCGCTGGGATTACGCTATCACCTCTTAAGGGTCCCGCTGGCAACATCGAATTTTTGGCGTGGTTTCATCAAGGTAACAGTCATTCCCCCATTGATATAGACCCTGCGCTTGAGCAGTTATTTTCGGCGGAATAATGCTGCCTACATTTTGGAGTCTCATACCAGTATAATGACGGTGTTTATCAGGTGTAGGAGTTAATTATTTTCAAGATGGATAAGAGCCGAATTCGGAATTTTTGTATCATTGCCCATGTTGATCATGGCAAAAGCACGCTGGCAGACCGCTTGTTGGAACTGACGCAAACCGTCAGCAACCGCGATATGCAGGAGCAGCTTTTGGATAGTATGGATTTGGAACGCGAGAGAGGCGTCACGATTAAAGCCTCGGCTGTCCGTATGCAATACAAAGCCAAGGACGGGCAAGAGTATATCATTAACCTGATTGATACCCCCGGACATGTGGACTTTACCTATGAAGTGAGTCGGGCGCTGCAAGCCTGCGAAGGGGCGATCTTGGTTGTAGATGCCAGCCAAGGCATTGAAGCCCAAACCTTGAGCAACGTGTACTTGGCACTAGAGCAAGATTTAGAGCTTCTGCCCGTCATCAACAAGATAGATTTGCCGGCTGCCCGCCCGGATGAGATAGCTGTCGAAGTAGAAGAACTGCTTGGCACACCCGCCGCCAATATGCTGCGAATTTCGGCTAAAAATGGCATTGGTATTCAAGATGTTTTAGAACAGGTTATTCAGCAAGTTCCCGCACCCGCTGGTGATATAGATTCCCCTTTGCGAGCCTTAGTATTCGATTCGCATTATGACGCTTATAAAGGCGTCGTTGCTTATGTGCGGGTTGTGGATGGCAAGGTAAATAAGCGCGATGTTCTGCGCCTTATTGCTACCGACACCAAATTTGAAACAGTTGAGATGGGTATTTTCACGCCTGCTATGCAACCGATTGAAAATTTGAGTGCTGGCGAAGTCGGCTATATTGCTACTGGCTTAAAATCGGTACGGGAATGCCGCGTAGGTGATACCGTGACGCTTGCTTTTGGTGGAGCTACTGCTCCCTTGCCCGGTTATTCGCAAATTAAACCGATGGTCTTTGCGGGCATTTATCCCACTGACAATGACGATTATGCCGAACTGCGGGACGCACTCGAAAAATTGCAGCTTAACGATGCTTCGTTGCAGTACGAACCCGAAACATCGCAGGCATTGAATTTTGGTTTTCGCGTGGGCTTTTTGGGATTGTTCCACATGGAAATCGTGCAGGAACGCCTAGAACGTGAATACGATTTAGATATTCTGGCGACGGCGCCTAGCGTAGAATATCGCATCCTCAAGCGCGATGGCAGCCTTATTAGCATAGACAGCCCGGCGGCATTACCCGACGAAAATCAAATTGATGAAATCCGCGAACCTTGGATGAAAATCCAAATCTATGCGCCGCAAAATTATATTGGTTCCATCATGGATTTGGTCGTCAAAAAACGTGGTGAAGTCATCAATACCGAATATCTGGATGCCAACCGCGTCATTTTGCATTACAAACTGCCTCTATCGGAACTCATCATTGATTTTTATGACCGCCTGAAAAGCATTACTCAGGGTTATGCCAGTCTCGATTATCAATTTGATGAGTATCGCACCGGTGATTTAGTAAAGTTGGATATTCTGGTCAATAACGAACCCATAGACGCCTTGGCGCTTATCGTCCATCAGGATGACGCCTATCATAAAGGGCAAAAACTCGTCTCTAAACTCAAGGAACTGATTCCGCGCCAAATGTTTGCTGTCCCAGTGCAAGCTGCTGTCGGCAAACGGGTCATTTCGCGTGCCAATATCAGTGCCGTCCGCAAAGATGTTTTGGCGAAATGTTATGGTGGCGACATCACCCGCAAGAAGAAATTGCTAGAGAAGCAGAAAAAAGGCAAAAAACGCATGAAGATGGTAGGCAGCGTGGAAGTGCCGCAAGAAGCATTTATGGCGCTTCTAAGCCTGAGTGACGACGATTAAAACCACGACAAGGCGGGCAGAAAAAACCCGCCTTTTTAGATGCCCCCATTTTTGAACGTAGTTCGCAGTACACCCTCAATATCCGAACTGTGCAATATCGAATGCAGCGGCACTGTTAAAGATGGCAGTGCATCATCCACAAGTGCCATAACCGATAAAACATTCAGCCCCACACTTTGCCCACTACGAATAATGGATTCAATATCTGGTTCACTTGTTTTATAAACCAACAAACACGCCGGATGCCCAATATCATACGCGCCAACTAAATCATAAACCGGCGTTTCCCCTTGCCCACGACTGTAGACCAAGGGCAACTGCGTTTCCGCGCTCACCAATATACCCAATGGCAATGCTGCTGGTGAACACACCAATCGGTCTATCGGCATATCTTGAATCATCTCCGTTATGCTTGCTGACACCATTGCCAATAATTCAGGATAAGATGGCAGCATATCTAAGCGCCAATGCCAAAGTGCATCAGCATCTTTTTCAAAAATACCCGGTTGCAATAAACCCGCTTCCAATAAGCGATATACTAAGCCATCAGTGATCATGATGCCTCATTTGCTCTATGCTTTGCCGCAACATATCGGCAAACTCATTGGTGCCATTCCCGTATAAAATATCATCTCCCGTCACGCGCATTGTCAGAATCTGGCTTTGTTCGCCATGTAAATACATAGTATTAGCAGCGGCAAAATAGTTCCCACCTTGTTTTGGCACAACATCATCATCGCGCATCTGGAACGCCGCAAAGGGTGGATTTTGGAGATAAAATTGTAAATCCCCATCTGTTACAACCGTGATAGCACTGACCCCAAATCCAGTTGAGTCCGCCATTGCCGAATAACCTTGCCCAGTAAAAGGCGCATGTAAAATCGTTGGAACATCGCCCGCCAAATAGGCAATCGTTCTTTCCAGCGCAATTGCCCCGGCGGCACCAACACTTAAGTAGGCTGCCAAATCAAACACATAGGCGCAAACCAAATCGCGGGTTGCCTGAATCACCGCTTTGCCAAATGGCAAAAAAGGATCATCATACCGTTGGATTGGGTGTGGCAACAATGCCACTCGCGGATTTAATTTGAGCGCAACATTGGTTTGGTGTTTTTGCTGGATAGTCTCTAATCGCTGTACAAACTCATGCCACGCCATACAATCTCATACTCACTTTCGCTCTAATCAAGTTTATTCTTCAGTTTCGGATTGCTCTTTTATCATGCGCCACGCCACCGCCATCGTCCAACGACTGACCCAATCACGAGTGATGTCAGCTTTGGCACCAAAGCCATACCCCCGCGACTGCCGCCGATGTGGACTGTAAACCGCAATCGCCGTTGCTTCAACACGATTATCGGCATTTTCGCCCACGTCGGGCAAACTTAAAATCACAATCGCTACATCGGTATCATATTGATTGCACAACCACTCACCCGCTTGGTCAGCAAAATCACGAAAAGAGAGTGTATCGAACTGAGAATATTGCTCATAAACTTTATCTGGGTGGGAATAAACTTCGGTATGCGCCAGAATATCACTGCCCCCGGCAACTGCCTGTAGCCGACTAATCACCCCTTCGCCAATACCCGCTTCCAAAACTGCCAGTGTTGCCCCTTCTGATTGGAACTGGCGAATTAGCACTTCTTCCAGCGTTTCTTTGTCTTTGCCAAAAATAAAGTCCCCTATCTTTTCGCGGACTTTCTGCTCACCCACATCCAATAGTTGATCGGCTTCCGCATCATTTTCCGCTTTTACAGTCAGCCGCACATCAATCACCCCATGATGAGCATTCAACCCAATGGTGGGATTGCTGCCTTCTAAAAGTTCCTTGCCAATCATTTCGTCTAAGGCGCTTTCGCCAATGCCAGCCGTTTTTAGCACTCGCGCTTTGATAATCCCCAAGGCATATTTTTTATGTAAATAGGGCAGCACTGCCTCACCCAACAAATATTTCATCTCACGCGGCACACCCGGCAAACTGATAATTACATTTTTTTCATGCTCGACAATAAAACTAGGGGCTGTCCCGACAGGATTTTCAATCGGGATTGCGCCATCCGGCAGATACGCCTGTTGGCGATTGTTCTCCGTCATTTGGGCGCGGAAAGATGCAAACCGGGCGGCTATCTGGTCAAACAAGTGTTGATGAAACACCAAGTCGCGCCCTGTGACCATTGCCACTCCTTGCCGCGTCATATCATCCACTGTTGGTCCCAGACCACCGCAAGTAATGACCACATCGGCACGACTCATCGCAATTTGGATAGCACTGGCAATTCGTCCAATGTTATCGCCGACACTGGTCATAAAATATAGGTTAATACCTATTTGCCGTAATTGTTGCGCCATATAGACAGAATTCGTATCTGTGATTTCCCCCAATAAAATCTCTGTCCCAATGGCAATAATTTCGGCATTGATTGAATCAGACATGGTGTTTCTCGCTTCGGTTGTGATAAATCGCACATGCAGATTAATGATAACACTTTTTGTTGACAATTTTTTGCAAAATCCTTGACACACGTTATAATGTCTGCGATAGAAGCGCATTTTTGCATTCTGCAAAATCTTTGTGTAAACTATCCAAAAAACATTTAAACTGCGTCCCTTATGGAGGTTTATTTTGGCAGGCGTAACTTTTGACCACGTTTATAAACGTTATGGGGATCTTGTTGTCGTCAATGACTTCAATATCCAAGTGGCTGATAAAGAATTTTTGGTCTTTGTCGGTCCGTCCGGCTGTGGGAAATCCACCAGTTTGCGTATGTTAGCAGGTCTGGAAGAAATCAGTGATGGGCGTGTCTTGATTGGTGACCGGGTTGTCAATAATGTAGCCCCAAAAGACCGTGACGTTGCCATGGTATTCCAAAGCTATGCGTTGTATCCCCACATGACAGTCTATGATAATATGGCATTCGGTTTAAAATTACGGAAAACCCCGCGCCAAATCATTGACCAGCGTGTGAACGAAGCAGCCAAAAGTCTCGGTATTGACCATCTGTTAGACCGTCGCCCCCGCCAACTTTCCGGCGGTCAGCGGCAGCGTGTGGCAGTTGGGCGTGCTATCGTCCGTGAACCAGCCGTCTTCTTGATGGACGAACCCCTCTCTAACTTAGATGCCAAACTCCGCGTGGAAGCTCGTTCATTTATTAGCAAATTGCATCAACGTCTGGAAACTACTTTCATCTATGTAACCCATGACCAAGTGGAAGCCATGACGATGGGAACGCGCATCTGTGTATTGAGCGCGGGCAAACTGCAACAAATTGATACCCCGTATAATCTTTATCACAATCCGCATAATGTTTTCGTGGCTGGTTTCATTGGTAGCCCATCCATGAACTTCTTTGATGCTCAGTTGAAACCAGATGGAGAAGCATTGGTTGTAGATACAGGCGTGTTTAAAATTGCAGTTCCGCCTGCCAAAGCTGCCCCCTTCAGAAGTCATTCTGGCAAAGAAGTTATCCTCGGCATTCGTCCCGAAGATATTCATGATGTGGAATTCCTGCCGCCCGGTATCATTCCTGCTCAAGTTGAAAGCAACGTCGAAGTGGTTGAACAAATGGGCAATGAAATGATTATCTATCTGGAAGAAGGCGGTAAAAACTTTATTGCTCGTACCGACCCGCGTACCAAAGCCCGCGTCGGTGCCCGCATGGGTATTGTTTTCAACTTAGACAATATGCACCTGTTTGATCGCAATACAGAACTCTCGCTTGCTTTTGACCACAAACAAAAAGAAGCGGCTGCCAGAGCCTAATTCGGTCTTATAGCCGCAACAAAAAACGCCTCATCATGAGGCGTTTTTGTTATTATTCTAGGTGTGTTTAGTCGTTGGCAATTTTGCGGAATTTATACCCGTAAACAATCATCCCTTTGCTACCTTCCGTCATCAACTTCCGCGTGACCATTTCTACCTTATCACCAATTGCCAAGGAACCATCCAAGTCTGTGATTTGTGCCGTCACCATGGGACCTTCATCTAACTTTACCAGTGCCAGCACATAGGGCGCTTGCTCATCAAAACCCGCAGGGGCATCTTGGAGTGTTGTATAGCTGTAGATTTTGCCCGTCCCGGCGAAGGTAAAGGTATCGTATGTGGATGAAATGTGTGGCATCGTCATGATGACTGTCTCCGTTTTCTAGGCTGTTACAACTTCGGCTTCGCGTTTGTTCGTTACAATGTCAACATCGGTGTGTTCGGGTGTTGCCGGACGCGGTTGGATGCGAATAGCACCATTGGTATAGCGAATGCCTTCCAAACGATAGTTGTGGTTTTTCATGCGCCAGTAGCGTGCGACTTGCATGGTATTTTTCCCTTTGTTGTTATACGACGTAATGGTTGTGCATTTCTTCACAACTTGATGTGATTTTAAAGCCGCAAATCTCTCAAAACCTGTCAATTTTCTCTTGAGAGGCTTGCAATGTCTCTCAAATGTCACTGGTATGGCGCAAGTACATGGGTTATGGCTGTACTTGCCAGCCCACCTAAATTTTGGATGAGAGCAGTTTTTGCATTTGCCACTTGATTGTTGCCAGCATTGCCCCGCAATTGCAAACAGGCTTCGACAGCTTGATAAATCCCACTCGCACCTGCTGGATTACCGCGGCTCTTAAGACCCCCAAAAGTGGTCATCGGGAGTTGACCTGTCAATCCAATTTGACCCGTCATTTCCCATCCCTTACCTCGTTCAGCAAAACCTGCCGCTTCTAAAGATAAAGCACTCAAAATGGTGAAGGCATCATGCGGTTCAAAAAGATCAACATCATGATTGCTTATTCCAGCTTGTTCTAATGCTTTTTGTGTACTCAAGGCAACAGCTTTAAGATAGAGAGGATCAATGCGTTCTTGCAACATGAACGCATCGGTTGCTACGCTGCTCCCAGCAATTTCGACTGGCGCTGGGTAAGTATCGGCTGCCCACTCCGCCGATGTAATCACAACCGCTGCTGCGCCATCGGCATCTGGCGCACCATCAAATAAACTCACAGGTTCAGAAATCATCGGTGCCTTGCCAAATGCCCCCGCCCGTAGTGCGTTCCGATACATTGCTAATTCATTACGCTGTCCATTTTGATGAGCATTGATGCTGAAACCTTCAAAGGCACTCAACTCTAGTCCGTATTCATGCATATAGCGCCGCATGAGCAAAGCTGCCATCGCCGTCAAGGTTGCCCCATGCGGCGTTTCATAATCAGCATCCAAGCTTACTGTTCGCGCTCGTGTTCGGTCACTCCCCACAATATCCGTTACTTTTTCAACACCAATGACCAATGCCGTTTCCACAGCACCCGAAGCGACTGCTAGATACCCTGTCCGTAACGCAGCCCCCCCGGATGCATCGGCTGCCTCAATGCTGTAGGCTTCTATACCACTCAGCCCAAGGTAATCAGCTATCAATGCCCCAAGATGAGTTTGATAATTGAATGTGCTGCCATAGGCATTTGCCACATACAAAGCATCCACCGTTTGCAGTCCAGCATCGTCTAGGGCTTTTTGCCCCGCTTCTGCTGCCAATTCGCGTAAACTAATGCCCCAATGTTCACTGACGGGCGTCATCCCGATGCCTGTAATGGCTGTTTTTCGCATGATTTTTAGTCCTTCAGTTTGCCGCGATAGCGTGTGTATAAACCATAATCAATGAGGGTGCGCCGTCGGATGTAGTCTTGTGTGCGAGTGGCTAAATGCCGTTTTGCTTCAATTTTTTCCGTTACCGCCAAATCAAATGCATCGGAGCCAGCACCACTGCCATAACTCACCATCAGGATACGATCTCCCGCTTGTGCCTCGTCTAGCACGGCTGTTAATCCCACCATGCACGAACCGGAATACACATTCCCAATCTCGTTTGCCAATAATCCTGTTTGAATTTGTTCCGGTTTAAAGCCCAGCAATTGTGCTGCCCGCGAAGGAAATTTCACATTCGGTTGATGCAGCACCACATAGCGATAATCACTAGCAGTTGCTCCCATTAGTTCCATCAGTTGTTTTGCTGCCGTCAGCGTATGGTTGAAATATGCCGGTTCACCTGTGAAGCGGTCGCCATGACTCGGATATGTTTCACCGGCACGCCGCCAAAAATCCGGTGTATCCGTGACAAAACTATAACTGCCCTGATAAACGGCACAGGCTTCTTCAACCGGACCCAGCAAAAATGCCGCACCGCCCGATGCGGCGGTATATTCCAAAGCATCCCCCGGTCTACCTTGCGCTGTGTCCATACCAATACTCAGCGCATATTTACCCATACCGCTGCCAATCAGCCCAATGGAGGCTTGTACTGCTTCTGTACCTGCTTTGCACGCAAACTCCCAATCAGCAGCTTCAATATGCCCCGATGCTCCAATACTTTCCGCCACTATTGTGCTAGTGGGTTTTACAGCATACGGGTGACTTTCGCTGCCCACCCATACAGCGCGGATTTCGGTTGGGTCAATTTGCGCTCGTTTTAAGGCATTGCGGGCAGCTTCGATAGACATTGTTGCTACATCTTCGTCTATTCCTGCCACTGCTTTTTCTTTGACAGGAGATTCGTTTAAACCACCTGTCCACACCCGTGCAATTTCTGCCCCCGGCAAACGATAGCGCGGAATATAAGCACCATAGCCGACAATGCCCACTTGCCTATCCGGTTTCATCAATAACCCATTATGAGTCATGGTCTGCTCCATTGAGTTGGTGTACCAATTCTTTTGCTCGTTCCAGACGAATATTCTTTTCATCGCTCATCTGCTGCACAATTTGGGCAACTTGATCGCCCACTGCCCCCGCAGCGACTGCCAATTGTTTAGCGTGCATTCGCATATGTCCTTGCTGAATACCTTCCGTTGCTAATGCTCGCATTGCTGCTAGATTTTGTGCCAGTCCAACCGCTGCCATCACCTCCGCTAATTCCTGTGCCGATTGGACATTCAAGATTTTCATTGCTACTTGCGCGGTGGGATGTACTCTCGTTGCCCCGCCCACAATCCCAACGGCTAATGGCAATTCAATCGCACCACACAGATTGCCATCATCATCTTGCCACCACCGCGTTAAACTTCGATACTGCCCGTCACGCGCAGCGAAGGCGTGAGCGCCAGCTTCAATAGCACGCCAATCGTTGCCTGTGGCAAGCACAACAGCATCAATGCCGTTCATAATGCCTTTGTTGTGTGTGACAGCCCGATAAGGGTCAACTTCTGCGAAAATACCAGCTTCGATAATGGATTTTACAGCCTGTTCACCTGTGATATTACCTCTGGTGAGTTCACTGGCTGGAATCATGCCTTCAGCGCGGGCTTTGCGTTTATCGGTGAGATTGCTCAAGATACGCAAATTAACCCGTCCACCTGTTAATTCTTCGATGAAGGGTGCCAGATGTTCAACGGCGGTGTTGATAGCATTTGCTCCCATCGCATCACGAGTATCGAAGAGCAAATGCACAATTAGCATTGTTCCGATAGAGGTATTTGGAATAATCCGAACTTCAATATCTCTTGCACCGCCACCCCGTTTGACGATGCTACCTCCTGTTTTGTCAGCTTCTGCCAGCAGCATAGCTTTAGCAGCTAAAATATTATTTTTAGCTGTCTCAATATCCAAAACATCCAAAACCTGAATTTGTCCAATCATAACGGGGTCATCACTGCTGGTTGTAAAACCACCTCCAGCACGAAACATTTTTGCAGCGTTGCTCACCGCAGCTACTACTGATGGTTCTTCAATAACCATTGGAATGAGGTAATCATGGTGATTAATAAGGAAGTTTGTAGCAATACCTAAAGGCAAACCATGAATGCTGATAACATTCTCAATCATATGATTGGCTTGGGTGGTATCAAAGCTACCGATGTTTTTCAGCACCTCAATATCATCAACTGAAAGATTAGACCAATCAGCTACAATATGGAGGCGCTCTTCAATGGAGCGTTTGTAGAATTCAGCGAGTCGAGATGATTTTTTCGTGTCCATGCTGCTAAATCTAGCATGGAAAAACTTTCAAAACCTATCGGTTGCTGTCTTTTTGTGAAATTTGGTACAGATACTTAACAGAATTTAATATTTAAAATGCTTTAGTGGTTATTGACTACGCGAAAAAATACTGGCTATATCTATAGCGTTTTCATGGCTTTTTCACCCGTAACCAACGCAGAACATTTCCCACCCATTGCGCTGCTTCAGGCGCGGCAACAGCACCAACTTTACAATTATCAAATTG
Source organism: Anaerolineae bacterium (assembly GCA_022842885.1). GTDB lineage: Bacteria > Chloroflexota > Anaerolineae > Aggregatilineales > Phototrophicaceae > JALHOR01. The sequence goes on along the minus strand of JALHOR010000002.1, from coordinate 27,395 downwards.
TGTTTGTAAAACAATCGTATCCAAACTACCTTCCTCACCAATGACAACTATCTCATTAAATGGCTGAACATCACCCCAATCATCCCCCAAGGTTAGGCTAATTCGTTTACCGACGACTTGCACCACACTCTTTTTATCTGGCATCTCATTTAGATAAACAACCCCTTTTGCCCTAAAGATAGTTAAAGGCAATTCTTCTAAAACCTGTCGCAGTGCCGACAATTTTACAGGGTTATTGCTCTGCCAATACCAAGTATTAAACACTAAACTATGGTCATGGTCATGATGGTCATCATTCACAGCATGAACATGAATATCTAGGTCACTACCACTTGGCAAATTTTTTGTTCTATCAAGATTGATACTGGTCATGATTTCTAATGGTACTTGGGCAAATGAGGTTTCCAAAATCCGTGCTTGTGGAACAAAACCACGAATCCAGTGCCGAATGGTCTCCAACTCGGCTTCTTGAATCAAATCAGTTTTGTTCAAGATGATAATATCCCCCGCTTTCACCTGCCCTTGTGCCAATGTTTTCTGTTGTCCTGATAAAGATAAAAACTGCTCGGCATCTACAACCGTTAAAATACCATCAATCCAAACCTTATGCTGTAAAGCTGAACGCGCAAATGTTAGAACAATCTGTGCCGGGTCAGAGACACCACTGGTTTCCACAATAAGATATTCGGGCGGTTCAGCTTGGTTCAATAGATTTTCTACTGCTGCCAACAAATCCCCTTGAATAGTGCAGCAAATACAACCATTCGCTAAACTTACCATCTCCCCTTGAACACCAACAATTAGGCGAGCATCAATATTAACCGCACCAAAATCGTTGACGAGTACCGCAATTCGTTGACCATGCTGACCATGCAAAATATGATTAAGCAAGGTTGTTTTACCTGCTCCCAAAAAACCCGTAATGATGGTTAAGGGTATACGCGAACTAGAAATCATCGTTGTAAACCTCTATGATAAGTTGGCGATAATGTAAAGCATTATACGGGTTATCCATACAATTTTCAGTCTATTTGTTTACTGACTATGCGAAATAATATCTTGATTTTGGGAATAAGTCTTTTGCTGTGTTGTCTTTCGCATGTACCTATCATTCATGCGGATAATCCTATACCTGTGATTGCTGGCGATGGCACGCTGCGCCGCGTGCGTGTTCCCATCTTGATGTATCACTATATCAGTCCGCCGCCACCGAATGCCGACATTTATCGTATCAACCTATCCTTAGATCCTAATCTATTTGAACAACACCTTGCCTATCTCCGTGCCGAAAAATACGACACTATTTCTCTCCATGCATTACATGATGCCCTTATGATCGGCGCACCCTTACCCCCAAAACCCGTGATTTTAACCTTTGATGATGGCTATACCGACCACTTTACAGCAGCTTTTCCACTCTTACAAAAGGCTGGCTATACCGGAACATTTTTTATTATCACAGAATTTGCTGACCGGGCTGCCCCCGGTTATATGACTTGGGAACAAATCCAAGCGATGGCAGCAGCAGATATGCAAATGGAATCTCATACCAAAACACATCCCGATTTGCGCGGACGCAGTTATGAATTTTTGGTTCACGAAATTTTAGGAAGCATCGAGAGTTTAAACGCCCACACCAACCAGCAAACCCGCTTTTTTTGTTTTCCAGGTGGAAAATATGACGTTCGTACACTAGAAACGCTACAAACGACCGACATTTTACGTGCTGTCACAACCCAACCCGGAACATTACACACCACCGACAATTATTATGAACTACCGCGCTTGCGAATTACCAACGAAACCGGTGTTGCTGGATTAGCTCACTTGCTAAAAAATTTCTGAGCAACAAAAAACCCGCATCAAAGCGGGTTTTTGATAAATCCAATTCAAATCAATTAATCTGGCAGGATGCGGGTATCAACAAATTGATCCATCCAAATCATAATGGTAAGCCCTATCGGAATAGAAGTCGCCAGAAAATACAGCGACCCATAAGTCGCCGTGCTAATCCCACGAATTGCCGGAATTTGTAACAAAACACCCAATATATCAAAGCCGGGTCCCACCAACAAAACCGTCAGTATTGCGCCCAGCACTTGCGATACTGCCACGACAATCAGCCGTTTCAAAGTCAAACCAGACATACGAACACCTTCTCCTGTGCCTCTTATCTCAACACTGCCTATTCTAGCGCAATTAATTTCCGATATGCAAGTAACCATTTTCACAAATAGGGGTTCTGAAATACAAGTCGTTGTGAAAGTTATAAATCATTGCTACACTGTTATCATTCTAAGCGTATCGGACTCAACAACGGAAGTATTCCGCGATCAATATTCATATATATTCAGGCGATAGATGGGAGTAACCAAAGTGGCGGACTTATTTGACAAAATAGGCGGATTCACTGAAGCTAAAGAAGCAATGAAAATGGGAATTTATCCCTTTTTCCGAGCATTAAGCGATTCTGAAGGGGTTACAGCCACTTTTGAAGGCAAAGACGTGGTGATGTTAGGTTCCAACAATTATCTGGGGCTAACCACAGACCCTCGCGTGCGTGGTGCTGCTGAAGAGGCACTCCATCGCTACGGCACAAGCGTAACCGGGTCACGTTTCTTAAATGGCACCCTTGAACTGCATCTGGAATTGGAACGCCGTTTGGCACGTTTTGTCAACAAAGAGGCGGCTCTTGTTTTTTCTACAGGCTATCAAACCAATGTCGGCACTGTTACGGCAATTCTTGGCAAAGGCGATTATGCTATCCTCGATAAAGAGGCACATGCCAGTACTGTAGATGGCGTTATGATGTCACGCGGGGAAATGAAACGCTTTAAACACAATGATGTTGACGATTTAGACCGTGTATTGAGCAAAATTCCTGATGATGCCGGTAAACTTGTCATCATTGACGGTGTTTATAGCATGGGTGGCGATTTAGCGCCTGTGCCACAAATTATCGAAATCTGCAAACATCATAATGCGCGTTTGCTGCTGGATGACGCTCATGGTGTCGGTGTGACTGGCAAAGGGCGCGGCACAGCCTTTCAGTTTGGCGTAACAGACGATGTTGATTTAATCATGGGAACCTTTAGCAAAAGTTTCGCCTCAATTGGTGGGTTTATCGCCGGTTCTGCCGATGCCATCCATTATATTCAACACCATGCTAGACCATTAATGTTCTCGGCTGCTTTACCAGCACCGAATGCCGCTGCTGTGTTGGCAGCCCTAGATATTATCGAAAACGAACCAAAGCATGTTGAACGCACTTGGCAAAATGCCGATTATATGCGTCGCAATTTGCAAGAACTCGGTTTTAATACGGGCAACAGTGTCACCCCCATTATTCCCGTCATCATCGGTGAACAATACCTCACAGGCATAACATGGGCGGCGCTCATTGAAGCAGGTGTTTATACTAATCCGGTTATTCCGCCCGCAACCCCACCCAATGCCTGCCTTTTGCGAACCAGTTATATGGCAACACACACCTATGAACATCTTGACCGGGCATTAATCGCATTCAAAGAGGTGGGAGAACGGCTCGATTTAATCCCAACCAGAGAACCCGCCTAAGCACTCGTTTTCAACACGATGTAAAATCAAAAAGGACGCACCTACACAGGGCGTCCTTTTTAATTAGAGGTTGTACGCTAATTTATTTTCGTTTATCAGGTGTATTCTGTGTATTGGCTGTTGTGCGCCGCCCAAATAAACCCGCAATACCTTCATGCAAGGGCGTCAACAGATAATATGCCGCAGGTGTTACCAACAACGTCAACAAAGTGCTGCTGATAATCCCGCCAATCACGACTGTCCCCAATTCCGATGCAATAATGGCACCTTTAGATAACCCCATTGCTAACGGAATCAGCGCAATAATGGTTGCCAGCGCCGTCATCAAAATCGGGCGAACACGGCGATTGCCGCCTTCCATGAGCGATTCGCGCAGCGGCATTTTGCGTTCATAACGATTAGCACCCACGCGGTCAATCAACACGACAGCATTTGTCACCACTAGCCCTAACAGCATCAACAACCCAATGAGCGCCGAAATACCCAATACGCGGTCTGTGACAGTCAGTGCTACGGCTGCACCCACCGGGGCAACCAAAATGCTGAGGATAATCGCCAACCAATAAATCGGTGAGCCGAACAGCACTACCAAAATCACAATCACGATTAAAATAGCAATGCCCATCGCCACAAAGACACCACTAAAGCCTTCGGATTGGAGTTGGCTGTTGAACCCTTGTCCAAGTGTCACCCCTTCCGGCAGTTCTATTTTGGCACGAACTGATTCTAAAGCACGGCTGGTCACGCCAATCGTATCATCCGACTCGATTTCAGCCGTATATTCGACTGCTGGCGATTGATTGGTGCGAATATACGTTACCGCATCGCCTCCGGCACTTGCCAATGTTAGATTGCTGCTGACATTCGTTAATCCTTCAACTTCACTCAGGGCAGCGATAATCTGCGCGTCGAGTGCCTCTAATACTTCTTGGTCAGGTCCTGCCAACACCACTTCAAACCCACCAAAACCTTGGCTGGAAATTGTCGCGGCAGAGACTACCGCGTTGTCTACCCCAAAAATTTCTTCAGCTTTGGCACGAATTTCGGGCGTTAGTTCTTCCAGAACTTCTTGCGATTCAATCCCAACAGTAATATCAGCCGCATTTTCAGACACGCCACCACCGCCACCCACGAGTGCTTCAATGCCCAAACCGCCACCACCAACAATAGAACGAATAGTGATTAATTCGTCTTCTGGGATAGTCGCTTCCAAATATTCCTCAAGTTGTTCTACCAGCGCATTGGTTTCCAGAATGGTCGTTCCGGCGGGCATAGAAACAGCGATGCCCAACTGCGGCTCACCCAATGCCGGAATAAAAGCAAATGGACGCCCAGCAAACAATGCTCCGCCGATAGCAAAGGATACAAACGCCAAGACAATCATCACCCAGCGCGTGCCATTATTTTTCAGCACCCAGTTCAGCGCAGGGGTATAAAGGCGCTGCATCCAACTGACCCCTTCTTCGGGAACATCGTGTGCGGGAATAAACAATTCTGCCAACACTGGCACAACTGTAATCGCCACCACAAATGACGCTAACAGGGCATACGTGACTGCCAGCCCAAACGGCAAGAAGAATTCACCAATCAAGCCGCCTGTCAAACCCAACGGCAAGAATACAATCACAGTCACGCCTGTTGCCGCAAAAATAGCCACCGAGACATCGCGCGTGCCGGATAAAATCGCTTCACGTTTATCCATGCCCGTTTCAATCTGCTTGAAGATATTTTCCAGCACCACAATCGAGTCATCCACAACGCGCCCAATTGCCACAGTCAGCCCAGAAAGCGTCATGATGTTGAGCGTGATGCTCTGGGGGAACAGGCGCAGCATAAACGTTAGGAAAGATGATGATTCGGCTGATCCCGCCAAAGCATTATTCACAACCGGCGGTATCCAATGCATCATGGCTAACGCTGCAAAGACCGATAATGGGATACTCACCCCAATGACCAACGTGCTGCGCCACGAAGGATACGGCAATTGACCGGGGAATAACAAAATAAATAACCCCGCCCCAATCCCCATCAATGTCAGCGCCCGCAGCAAGACATCCGCATTGTAGAATGCTGCGCCGAAATCGCCATTATTCGCCGCTAAATTGCCGAAAATCACAATCGCAAAGGCGATAGTAAAAATAACAATCAGGACGATACCCGTCATATTGCGTCCGGTTCGCCGCCAAACACCACCACTCAGGAAGATGAGGATGACAATAATGGCGAATAAGGCGCCCAATGTCCCCTCTTTAATCACCCCGGCGATGGATTCTTCGATAAAGCTAGATTGTTCAAAAGCAATTGAGACACCAATCGCTTCATCACGAGCATCCAGTTCATCCATCAGTTCTTTGACTTGATAGAAGGCTTCTACGGTGTTGGCATCACCATTTTTGAAAACCGTCACCAATAAACTCGGATTACCATTGGTGCGCGTGACGGTTGTCGTCGGACGGAAACGTTCCCCTTCTTTGGCGCGTTTCTGGGCATCTTCCGGCAAGGTGTTAAAAACATCCTGCGAGAACAATACAAGTGCCTGCGGAGTCAATTCGTTGATGAAGTTGGGGTCTTGTTCTGCGATATAAGCAAATGCCTCAACGCTCATATTGCCCAAAAGATTCGGAGCGAAGTTTGCCCCCTGCGGTGACTCAAATAGACCGTTGATAAACTGTCCCGGCGTTCCAATCGCATTCGGAAAACGGAACAAATCATAGGCATTGTTCAGTTCTTTTACGCCCGGCACAAATTGGGCGATGGTTTGCCACTGCGAATTTAATGCCGGAGCCGTTGGGTCAGCCGGTATCGTCACACTACCGCCAGCATCCCCCAAAGCTGCCGCAGCCGATGGTGAATCGCCGTTGGCAATTGCCTGTACTTGCGCGGCAGTTTCAGCATCAAGGGTGCTGAGAACATCATCGGGCAGTGCTTGTAATACTTCCGGCGAAAATTTCAGCAAAACCGCAGCATCCAAATTGGCGTAAAAATCAGGTTCTCGTTCGGCAAAATAGGCAACAATCGCTGGCGTTAGATTATCAAGCAAACGAATTTCATAGCCAGTAAATTGTGCGGGAACACTGGCATTCATGATGTTTAATACTGACGATGCCTGACCATTGCCTAGCGTCAAAATATCATCAGCCGTTTCTAAGGACTGATTCGCAAACTGGAGACGATTCGCTAGAACAGACCAAGCATCACCCAATGCCAATTCATTATCGGCATTGCCCCCGGCAAATATGCCGCCGATTGCCGTCAATAATCCCGTTAAGCCACCACCGCCAGCACCACCTTCTGAATTGGTTTCAGCACCTGTGCCAGCATCTGCCACCTGTGCGGCACCTTCGCTCGTGCTATACACACTAAAGGTCGCCAAAGGAATATCAGCAAAGCTAAACGATAACAACTGCGGCGGGGAAATACGCCATGCCGCCGGAAGACGTGCTGGTGGAATATCTGCCACTTCGCCCGTGATGCTTTCTGCCAAGGCTTTCGCTGCCAATTCATCACGAGTAAAACTATCTAAACCAGCAATGAATTCAGCAGGCAGAGCAGCAAATACCTCTGGTGACATTGCCACCAGATGGTCTGCTTCAAAATATTCAACGAGCGAAGGTTCAATCGCCAACATTTGGGCAAGCGTATCGGGTGTTAAATCGTCCGTCCGTCCCAACGCACCCGCAATCTCACCAGTTTCCAGAAAATCATTTAAGACCGTCGCAACCGAAGCCGCCAACGACCCCATTTCTTGTAAATCGGTCACATCGTGGAAATATTCAGTTTGCCAACTTTCCGGCAACGCAGGTGCAGCATCCGGCACAGTAATTTCTACTGCTTTCAGCACTTCGATAGCACTTTCATCCAGCGCATCTACGCCAGCAAGTCGGGCTTTGACCACCGTCCACACCTTGGGAGAAAGTTGCAGCAGCAAACTCCGTTGTTCACCCTCTACAGGCGCAGCAGCGACTTGTGTTGCCCCTTCTTCTGGGAGCGTTTGTCCACCACTAATCTGAACGCTAGCAACAATATCCAGCGCGTTTAACTGCGGCACAAATTCCTGTTCAATCAGGCTTTGCAGCGCACTTTTCGCACTGGTACTCTCAGAAACTTGCTGCGCCAAATACGCCATCCCGGCTTGCACAGTGTCATCCGGCAGGGCTGCCCATAATTCTGGGGATAACTGGAACAAGAAAGTGGGGTTGGCTTTGGCAAAATACAACAGCATCTCTGGTGTAAAATCGTTTAGCAGCGATTGAGCAAATTCACGCCCATCCTGCCCATCAGCGGGGAGAATCGCCCGCTGTGGGAACCACACCTTATCCAAAGCGGTTTGGATACGCTGACGCAATTTTTCTTGGTTTAGCCCAAAATCATTCGCAGCAACAATAAACGCACCAAATGCCCCATTCGTTGTAGATGAAATATCCACAATTTCTGGGATGGTCGCTAATTCGGCTTCTAGGCGTGCCGTCACAACCGTTAATACTTGCTCGCCTGTCATGCCGCCTGCATTTGCCAAAATAAATGTCTGGGGAAATTCAATCGGCGGCAATAATTCTTGTTGCAATTCCAACCCCGCCACCGTACCGACCACCATCACCAGTACGACTAACGCCAGCGTCAACCAGCGAAAACGCATGGACAGCCGCGTTACCAAATCAAAGAATGCCTTCATACAGTGTCCCTCTGATGCTTTAAATAGTTGCTTTTCGTTGCAAAAAGCCTGAGTAATAAATCACTCATTGAGTAGGAAATTTAAATTCGGAAGAATTTTAGTTGTGATAAACTTCACAGAACCTAGTTTAATTCAACCATAAATTCTGAAAAAATGGCATAACAATTCACATTACTCAGCAATTTCGACTAATGGTGCAGTCGTGCAATCCCCAATTTCTTGTACCAAATCCGAGCGCACCCATGTAGCATCTGCCAATTGCCACCAAATATTGTTTTCATCGTCGCTGGCTTGCCCAATCACACCGCGAATTTGCCCGGCAGTTAACGCCCCGGCAGCGTCGTAAGTTACCCCTGGTCCCAAGCGAATATTGACACCCCCGCCAGAACTAATCGTACAAATAATCGGTCGTAATGCCGTTGGTGTGAGTGTGGGTTGAGGTAACTCTGTGGTTTGTGGTGGCGTCTCTAATAGTAGCACCACAGGCGCTGCCGTCGCAGTAGGAGTTAGCGTGAGCGTTGGTTCAGGCGTAGCAGTGGGCAGTGGTGTTTGCCGCGGCGCAAGTGGCAACTCAGCTATATCCTGATTCGGATTAATAACGGTCACAAGCTGCCCAAATACCCAAACCATTAAACCATCACCGGTCAGCGCCAAAAGCCAATCGCCTTTATCATTGCGGGCAACCGCCAATAATTCTGTGCCTGCACTTGCCTCGCGCAGAATAGGTGCATCTATAGTTGCACCGCTGCGTAAATTGGTGCTGTCTGTCGTCAAACGAATCCGAATAGATTTTTCTGGAAGGCTGCCCGTCGTGACTAAACTAATCACATGCGCTCCCGTAATCGTCGGAACAAATGAATACGGTGGTTCACCTTTGGGTGTAATTGATAAACGCAACTGATTTGTAGTGAAGGGTAAAAATGATGCTGGAGTCACAATCCCATCGGCACTGATAATCAGTGGTGCAGCCTCATAAATTGTGCCGCCAAATAAGACCAGCGTGAGCAAAATTTCTGTATTTTCTGGAATATCCAAGAGGTAAACAGGGGTACGCCCAACTGCTAGATTGGCATAAAGAACATCATTGGCAAACAACGTTTGCGCTAATGACAGGCTGGCATCGCCCGTTTGTACTGTGAGCGTATAGTTACCCCGAATGACAGCTTCGATTTGATATTGGGTATTCCCATTTAATTCAAAAACAGCGGTGTAGGTTGTACCATCCCGGAAATGCTTCTGCTCATGTATCCGTTGGTTGTTCGCATTTCGCACCACAATTCCATCGGTGACACCTTCAAGCATCATACTGACTACCTGTGATGTTGATTCATCTATCACCAATTGATATACACGACTGCGTTCTGCTGTTGCCACACCAGAAACCGACTCGTCTAAGTTAATCTCACCGACAAATTCGCGCAGCAGGTCATCATCAAATAGCCGCAACCGATAATCACCGATGCCTTGCAGCCTGACCGCAGCCGTTTGCGGACTGACCAATGTATAGACCTGCATGAAATTACTACCTGTTATACGCTCGGCAACGGGCAGAATTACACTACCGTCTTCATCCAAAATTTGCATCACAATCGAGCGACGATTATTCGTCAACTCTAGTGTTATGACCGCGTTAGCGGCAACCTTGAGTGTATAGAGGTGATTTAACGGCGCTTCTAAACGCCCCCGGATGTCATCTCCAGTGGCAATACTGCCCATAACTGCTTGCAGCGCATCCTCTGAGTTTAAGCGCACTGTATATTGCCCACTTCCTTCAATACAAAATACCAAAGGGGTGGTATCTGAAAGTTGATACACTTGAATCAGCCGCTTCTCTATGAAATTTTTGGCGACGGGGGTAATCAATTGCTGGTTGGCATCCACAAGATAACCATAAAATATATCGTTTATGTTCTCTGCCGCAAGCTCCAAGGTAACTCGTGGTTGGCTGATAATCGGCAAGCGGTAGCAATGGCTTTCATCATGTGCCAGCGAATCGGTCATCACCACCCCGACAGGTAGGCTGCCTTTATCTACCTGTGCCGACAGCGGCAGCACCAAAAAACCGAATAACCACCACCACCATAATGAGCGCATAACTACACATTCCTAAACAAATACCACCACAGTCCTACTATAAATCGCTTTATCTTTGCGAGTGTTAAGAAACATAAATTCATCGTTAAAATGGCAGTTAAAATATTGCATATTCACAGAAAGCGCGTATTATAAACACATTCGCTAGACAACTCTACTGATTACTGCTGTTTATCAGAGCAGGGTAATCACCTGTCCCCTCTGAAACATGCGTCCAAACGCAAAGGTGATATCGCAGGAGAAACGAATATGACATTTGTACACGATTCTACCTTTGAGGGTAACATTCCATGGCGCTGTGGCTGACGACGCTTCGACGCAAACATAACGAATTGCTATTGTCGGTTCCAGCCCTCTTATGGCTGGTGATTTTCTTCATTGCCCCGGCGTTGCTCATTATCGTGATTAGCGTGATGACTCGTGGTTCAGGTGGCAACCCGGAACTACCCTTTACGCTTGACCACTACCAACGCACGTTTGGCGTTTTCAGCACTGTTCTCCAACGTTCAGTGTGGATTGCCTTTCTCACCACATTTATTTGTTTGCTCGTGGGTTATCCCTTGGCATTGTTTATCCGCACGCGCCAAAACCCAAGTATGCGGCGCTTTGCCCTGTTCCTGATTATCCTGCCTTTTTGGACGAACTTTCTGGTTCGGACATACGCTTGGCAAATGCTGCTAGGGCGCGAAGGCATTATCAATAATTTCATGCTCAGTCTCGGTCTCATCACCGAACCATTGCAACTCTTGAATACGGAATTTGCCGTTTTATTGGGGTTGGTCTATGGGTTTTTGCCCTTCATGGTGCTGCCCATTTACGCCTCCGTTGAACGTTTTGATTTTCGCTATGTAGAAGCCGCCCAAGACTTGGGCGCGAATTACTGGCATACGTTTTGGCGCGTCATGCTGCCTATGACCCTTCCGGGGGTGTTGGCTGGCTGCGTGCTGGTGTTTATTCCCGCCATTGGCGCTTTTGTGACTCCCGATTTACTGGGAGGGCGTGATGGTTTCATGATTGGCAATCTGATTCAAAGCCAATTCCGGGGGACAGGCAATTTACCATTAGGGGCAGCCGTCTCGGTGGTGATGTTATCGCTGGTTATCGTGCCTTTATTTGCTTATATACGGTCTGGCGGGGAAAAATAACATGGCAAACAGTGTCATTAATCGCTCTACTCTAGCGTTAGAACGAGCAGGAATTCGGCGTCGTTATCCAGCAACGACAGGTATTGGCAAAACAGGCTTTTGGTTTATCTCGCTTGCCGGGTATTTTTTCCTGTGGGCACCGATTGTCTTGTTGGTTGTCTTCTCATTTAACGATGCTCGCACCGTGAATAGCTGGCACGGCTTCACATTCAAATGGTATGAAAATATCCTCACGGGGGCAGCGGGCGGTGAAGCCTCATTTGCCACCGATTTGATGTTGAGTTCGCTAGGCAACAGCCTGTTTGTGGGGTTCGCCGCAACGTTCATTTCAACTTTGCTAGGGACGATGGTCGCCCTCAGTTTGGCACGCGGCAACTACCCCGGCAAACGCTATATCGAAGGCTTACTGCTGCTACCCGTGATTATCCCGGAAATTACACAAGGGGTATCCTTGGCAATGTTCTTCAAAATCGTGTTTGATTTTATCGAACAATCCAGCGGTACTCGTGCTTTGCCGGGCTTTGGGACCATTATCATCGGGCATGTGGTGTTTAACATCTCATATGTGGCGGTTGTGGTGCGGGCGCGTTTGGCAGATATGAACCCACGCCTCGAAGAAGCAGCGAATGATTTGGGCGCTAATGGCTGGCAAACATTTTGGCGCATTACCTTTCCCTTGATGATTCCGGGCATTCTAGCGGGCGCATTGCTGGCATTTACCTTGTCACTAGATGATTTTGTCGTTACATTTTTCTTGTCGGGCATTGGCACCACCACCCTACCCGTTTTTGTATATGGCTTGCTAAAGGTTTCGGTGACGCCCGATATTAACGCCATCTCGACCCTCATGTTGATTATTTCAACCGTGTTGATTGGTATCTCGCTGCTGTTGCAGAATCGCAGTCTTGGGCGTTCCTAAATTTTAGAAGTAGGGTCGAGGTATACTCCGACCCTACCAGAAGTGATTTTGAAGTACATTCTAATCATGCTGCATTTAGCTTGAAGTGTAAGGAGTATCTCTTTATGTTGAAACTACGGACTATCTTGGTGCTATTGGTGTTGCTGAGTGGCGTGGGCATTTTGGTTGCCCAAGATGATTTTGTGCCGCCTACTGCCGACGACATTGTGTGGACATGCCCCGAAGGTTTTGAGGGGCAAACCCTGAATGTCTTCAACTGGTCAACCTATATTGGCGAAACCACTGTTGAAGATTTTGAACGGCTGTGTGGTGTAACCGTCAATTATGACACTTTTGAAGGCAACGAAGCGATGGTCGCTCGGTTGCGCCAAGGCAACCCCGGTTTTGATGTGACATTTGCCAATGAATACATCATCCCGACGATGCTACGCGAAGAATTAATCATGCCCATCAATCTCGACAATATTCCAAATTTTGTCAACATCGCGGAACGCTGGCGCGGCTTATCGTTTGACCCGGAAAACGAATATTCTGTACCGTATTTGTGGGGAACAACCGGCATCGCCTACAATGTCGAAAAAGTGGGCGAAACGATTACCTCTTGGGAACAAGTTTATAACTACAATGGACCGGTTGCTTGGCTGAACGATTCACGTTCATCACTCTCTGTGGCGCTCAAACTGCTCGGTTTTGAACCGACCAGCCAAAACCCCGATGAAATTGCCCAAGCGCGTGATTTCCTGCTCCAACGCAGCAGCAATGTCGTAGATATTCATGATGATGATGGTCAGTTGATGCTGGAACGTGGTGAAGTAGATATTGTCGTGGAATACAGCGGCGATATTTATCAACTGATTGCCACCTGCGAATGCGATACTTATTCGTATGTTATCCCTGAAGAAGGCGGGGTTGCCGATGTTGCCAGTATGCTCGTCCCCACTGGCGCACAAAATCCGGCATTGGCTGAGGTCTTTATGGATTACCTTCTTGACCCGGCAGTGGGGGCAATGATTGTGAATTTCACAACCTATGCCACACCCAACCAAGCAGCGATTGATAGCGGTTTCATTGACCCCGCGATTTTGACAAACCCTGCGACTGCCCCTTCCGAAGAAGCCTTGGCAAACATGTGGTTCTTGGCAGATGTTGGCGATGCTGAACAAGCCTACAACGACGCTTGGGATGAAATCCTGATTTTAGCCGGGTCATAAGCACTTCTCTATAGTCCGAACCATGGGGACAGGTGTGCTAACGCCTGTCCCTTTTTAATTACACAGGAGTCACAATGAGCGAAGTCAAAGTTCGTTTGCGGAATGTCGTCAAAGAATTTCCAGCACGCCGTGGCGATAAACCGGTGAGAGCCGTGGATAACATTTCGTTGGATATTTACGATGGCGAATTTTTTGCCATGTTGGGACCCAGCGGCTGCGGCAAAACCACCACTCTCAGAATGATTGCTGGCTTTGAACAGCCTAGCAGCGGCGAAATCTTGATTGATGGCGAACCAATGCAAGGAGTTCCTGCTTATCATCGTCCGGTGAATACGGTGTTTCAGGATTATGCGCTATTCCCCCACATGACCATCTTTCAAAATGTCATGTTCGGGTTGGAAATGGCACGGGTAGATAAAAAAGAAGCGCGTGACCGGGCAATGTCCGCATTGGAAATGGTACGACTGCCGCATATCGCGCAACGCAAACCCCGTGAACTTTCCGGTGGTCAACAGCAGCGCGTCGCATTGGCGCGGGCATTGGTCAAACAACCTTCCGTATTGCTGCTCGATGAGCCATTAGGCGCTTTGGATTTAAAATTGCGGCGCGAAATGCAGCTTGAACTCAAAACCATGCAGCAAGAATTGGGCATTACCTTTGTGTTCGTCACCCATGACCAAGAAGAAGCCATGACGATGGCGAATCGCATTGCCGTGATGGATGGCGGGCATGTGTTACAGGTCGGGCGCTCCGATGAAATTTATGAGACTCCTGCCAATCGTTTTGTGGCGGATTTTATCGGCGAAACCAACTTTTTGTCTGGGCAACTCGTAGCCCACAGCAACAAATCAGGAACAGTACGCTTAGACAATGAAACACTCATTCAAGCACTGCTCAGTCATCAGGATGTTGTAGATAGCGGTGAAGTTGTGGTGGCTATTCGCCCGGAACGGATTATGCTGCGAGCTTATGATGAAGTCATCGAATCGACAGATAACCTCAACATCATAAATGGGCAAGTGCGGCAAGTGTATTATATCGGCACTGATACCCGCTATATCGTGCGAATCGGCAATGATATTGATTTGACGGTGCGCGTACAAAATACCGAATATCAAAAATCATTGGCATTCCGCGAAATGCAAACCGTAAAAGTCTTATGGGATACAACCAATGCCCGCATCCTGACAGACTAATGCCAAAAACAAAACACGGAGGTTGTCTGCTCCGTGTTTTTGTCAATTATTCTCGGTCTTGTTTCGCCCGTTCTATTGCTTTCAGAGTGTGCTGCGGCAAATGTGTTCCAAAACGCGCCTGCCAATCGCTATCCAGATAATCCCGGTTCGTCACTCTGCCGCGACAACTATCACTTCCACAATGACAATCCATCTCAAACGGCACCGCAATTTCGGTTGTCGCATAATCGTAAGTCAGTTCCTCACCCGCTTGAATATCACGGCGAGCAATCATAGTATTGTCGTCACCCCACCAAGTATTGGGGTCGCAAGCATGATTCATGTATTTTTCGTCGCCTGTCTCGTTGACGATATGCGTTTCGCTGCATTGATAGCCATAAAATAATACTTTGTCTTGTTCTTCTGGCGTCATTTTCAGGACATCAGCAATCAGCAGCATCGGCTGATTTGGCTCTAACTGGCTCACAATTTCGCCTGCTTTGATTTCGCCAATTGCCACCAAGCCTGTGCCAGCAATGACATCATTATCCCGCACCACTACATATTTGTGTAACATGCCATCCCTTACTCCGCCAATACACCCTGAAAAAATGCGGTTGCCATCTCACCCAATTTTTCGATGCAGTAACCACCTTCCTGCACATATAACGTCGGCAGTTGCAGCCCATTGAACATCTGCCCCATCCGGCGATAACTGCTCATATCCAATTGAAATCGTGCCATCGGGTCATCTTTATAGGTATCAAACCCCAACGAAATCACCAGAAAATCCGGCTGAAAATCGCGCAGTTGCATCAACACTTTTTTCAATGCGGATAGATATTCCGTTTCACCTGTGCCGTGCGGGAGTGGCACATTCACCAAAGATACCCCTTCGCCACCGGTTTCATCGGGATAACCAGCATAATAAGGATAATCAACAGCAGGGTCAGCGTGCAACGATGCAAAAAATACTCGCGGCTCATCCCAAAAAATATCTTGCGTGCCATTACCATGATGATAATCCACATCCACAATCGCCACTTTGCCCAGTTTGAGCAATTGGGCAGTAGCGATAGCGGCATTATTCAAATAACAATACCCTCCGGCAAAATCGCGCCCGGCATGATGCCCCGGTGGACGACACATGGTATACACTCGTTTTTCGCCATCTAATAACGCCAACGCGCCACAATATGCCAAATTTGCCGAATACAAAATGGCTTGCCACGTATCTTTGCCAACAGGGCTGGTGCTATCGCAAATATAATAATCGGGCTTATCTGTTTTGCTGCCATAATGCCGCTTGGGAAAACTGGATTCGTAAAAATAACCGTTTTCATCGCTCTCGATTCGATACATCTCAAATGATTTCTGCAAAATAGTGGTCACATTGCCAGAAAGCATTTCTAAATAGGCAATCATATTCGGGTCATGAACACTCGTTAAAGCCTCTTTACTGATTTGCAGCAATGGCTCTTGAATGCTGACCAACCCAGATGTTTCTAACCCCTGCCGCAAATAATCAATCCGCGACGGCATCTCAAAATATGGCACAAATTGACCGTGCATAAATTCATGTGGTGGGTTATGCAAGGCATGATGTGGACTAAAATACGTCAAAATAGACATGAAATATCTCCTAGAAATACAAAACCCCACACCTTAAGAGTGCAGGGCTGAAATTTAGCGCATTAGAGCAAGAATTATCCCTCAATCAGTAACGATTCAGGGTCTTCGACCAATTCTTTGATTTTCACTAAAAATTGTACTGATTCGCGCCCGTCTACAATGCGATGGTCATACGTCAGCGCCATATACATCATCGGACGAATGACGATTTCGCCATTAATCACTACTGGGCGGTCTTTGATGCCATGCAGCCCCAAAATCCCCACCTGCGGATAATTCAAAATGGGTGTACTCATCAACGAACCAAATACGCCGCCATTGGTAATCGTAAATGTACCGCCGCGCAACGCTTCGATTGGCAAACTGCCATCTTCCACTTGTTTGGCATAATCGCGGATGTGCTTTTCGATTTGCGCGAATGACATTCTATCGGCATCGCGCAACACCGGGACAACTAACCCTTCTTCGGCACCGATGGCAATGCCAATATCATAATAATGCTTGAGGACAATATCATCGCCATCAATTTCGGCATTCAAACGCGGGAAGGCTTTTAAAGCGCCAATCGTGGCTTTGACGAAGAATGAACTTAGCCCTAAGCCAATGCCATATTTTTCTTTGAAGGCATCTTTGCGCCGCTGCCGGAGTGCCTGCACCGCGCTCATATCCACTTCGTTAAACGTCGTCAGCATGGCGGCAGTTTGCTGTGCCTCCACCAAACGCGCTGCAATCGTGCGGCGGCGGCGTGACATGCGAATGCGTTCTTCGCGCCCGGTGTTGGCAGGCAAAATCGCGCTAGGGGCAGCCGCTTTTGGCGCGGGTTGGATGATTCCCGGCGTTGGCTGCGCGATAAAATTCTGAACATCGTTTTTGGTCACGCGCTTGCCATCCCCTGCTGGCACTTTTGCCAAATCTACATTGTTAGCTTCTGCCACACGCTGCGCGACAGGTGTGGCTTTGGTTGTTTCTGGACGGGCGACCGCTTCTGTAGAGGCAACCGCAACCGGAGCAGCAGGCGATACTGATGCACTCACACTGCCGACTGCATCAATCACGCCCAAAATGTCATGCGGTTTCACATCATCGCCTGTTTGGCGAATGATATTGGATAATACTCCGGCTTGTTCTGCGGACACTTCCAGCGTTACCTTATCTGTTTCCAACATCACCAGCACATCACCCACTGCCACTTTATCACCGACTTTTTTCAGCCAATCGGCGACAGTGGCTTCAACCACCGATTCGCTCAATTCCGGGACGATAATATTGACTGCCATGCTTAATCCTCCGACGCATTGCGGGTAAATGTCCAATTGAACGCATACTCTACAATCATAGATTGATTGACATTATGCGCGGTTTTTGAGCCTTCTGCCGGGCTGGAACTCCGCCGCCGCCCCACATAATTGACCGGAATGCCGATGCCAACCAATTTTTTCAGGCGATAGCCCATAAATTCCCACGCCCCCATATTTTTCGGTTCTTCTTGCGCCCAAACGATTTGGGTGACATTCGGGTAACGCGCCACAATCGCTGAAATATCTGCCATTGGGAACGGATACAACTGTTCGACACGCACCACCGCCACATGTGGGTATTGAGAACGTAGCTCACTCCCCACCAAATCATAGTAGAATTTACCGCTGCATAACACCAAGCGCGTGATTTCTTTCGGGTCAGCTTGCGTATTATCAATTACGGGTTGGAATCTGCCTTCGGTCAAATCGGTAATCGTTGAAGAAATGACCGGATTCCGCAGCAAACTTTTGGGCGACATAATAATCAATGGCAAGGGGTCGGTCTTTAACAAGAGCGCCTGCCGCCGCAGCAAATGAAAATATTGGGCGGCGGTGGTGCAGTTTGCCATCCGCAGGTTGGTTTTTGCTGCCATCTGCAAGAAGCGTTCTGGGCGGGCGCTAGAATGGTCGGGACCAGCACCCTCATGACCATGCGGCAACAGCAGCACCATCGAAGGTGTTTGCCCCCATTTTTCGCGGGCAGATAACACAAATTCATCAATCATAATCTGAGCGCCGTTGACAAAATCGCCATATTGCGCTTCCCAGATGACCAGTGTTTCCGGGGATTGCACGTTATACCCAAATTCAAAGGCGACTGCTGCCGCTTCTGATAAGGGACTGTTGCGAACATCAAAGGCAGCTTTTGCTTGGGATAATAATTGCAGCGGCGTATGCGGTTCGCCTGTTTGCGCGTTATATAAAACGGCATGACGATGGCTGAAAGTGCCGCGTTCACTATCTTGCCCGGTCAAGCGAATAGGCGTGCCATCTTCCAGAATAGACGCGAATGCCAATTCTTCGGCAATTGCCCAATCAATGACGGGTTTTTCCGGGTCATCAAAAATATCGCGGCGGCTCATGATGGCTTTTTGCAAGCGCGGCGAATAAAAATTAAATCCTTCTAGTGTCGCTGCCAAGCCCGCATTTAAACCACGCAAACGGGTTTCATCAATAGCAGTGACAATTTGGCGAGCAGCACCGGGCGGTGGGTCTTTGGGGCGTTCCCCGACCATATCTTCTTCGGCAACGGCACCATTTTCTGCTTGTAATTTCTTCTGCCATTCGGCAAGCATCGCATCGGCTTGTGCTGGGGTTACTTTGCTGCGTTGTGTGAGCGTCTTTATCCACAATTGGCGCACAGGGATATGCTGCCGCACGCGCTGGTAAATCAGGGGTTGCGTGAAACCCGGCTCATCCAGTTCATTATGCCCATAGCGCCGATACCCCACCAAATCAATCAAGAAATCTTTTTCAAATTGATGCTGGAAAGCAAAAGCAATCCGCGCCACTTCCATACAGGCTGCCGGGTCATCGGCATTCACATGAATGATAGGAACACGGTAGCCTTTCGCCGGGTCACTGGCATAAAGACTGCTGCGCGAATCGCGGGGAAGCGTTGTAAATCCGAGTTGATTGTTGGCGATGATATGAATCGTGCCGCCTGTAAAATAACCCGGCAACCGCGAGAGATTAAATGTCTCAGCAACAATGCCCTGCCCCGGAAATGCCGCATCCCCATGAATGAGAATTTGCATCGTATTTCCGGCGTTAAATTCGGGTGCGCCGCGTCGGTTTGCGGTTGTACCAGCAGCGCGTGCCATGCCCACAGCAACCGGATTCACTTGTTCAAGATGGCTTGGATTAGGGGGCATCGTTAATATCAAACTGTGTTCAGCATCTTTATCGAAACGATGCCGCAGCCCTTTATGATATTTCACATCACCAATCGTCCAACCAATCGCCTGCACTTTTTCTTGTGCCACCAACGGGTCATGGAAATCTGCCAAAATTTGGCGATAGGGTTTATGCATGATATGTGCCAACACATTTAGCCGTCCGCGATGCGCCATGGCAATAGCGACGGTTTTTGTGCCACCATCGGCAGCATGGAAGATGATTTCATCCAAGATCGGAATCATCATATCCAAGCCTTCTATGGAGAAGCGATATTTGGTAGGAAAGGTTGTCTGCAAAAATTGCTCAAACGCTTCCACTTGGGTTAAGCGTTCCAAAAGCGCCACAGCATCGTCATGGTCAAGGGTATAACGATAGCGGCGCGATTCTATGGCTTCGCGCAGCCATTGGCGTTCTTCTGGCAAGCGAATATGTTCATTATCGAAGCCGATAGAAGAACAATAAATCTCGCGCAGCGTTTCAATCACGTCTAAAGCATTTTGGGCGTTTGATGCCGCTGGACTATCAATCAAACTAGCGGGCATATCGCGCAAATCATCATCGGTGATATTGTGCGCTTGTGGATATAATTCCGGGTCATCGGGGCGCGGATACCCTAACGGGTCAATCTGCGCTTTAAGATGCCCAAATTGGCGGATAGACTGCGCTAAACCGACCGCACCTACCACCTTCATAAAATCTACCGATGGCGCAACAACGACAGGACTGCCATTGGTGCCATTGGTAATCGTCGGGGGCGACCAATTATCGAAAAAACGGCGCGTCGCAGCATCTACTGAATCTGGCTGATGGCGATACTTTTCATAAAGTTCAAGCACATAGCCCAATTTGGACCGTGGAAATCAAATTGGGAGACCATCGGACTGTTTCACCTAACTCTCTTTTCGCGGACTGGCTAGGGGTAGAGTGTGGAATGTTTTAGGTTAAAAAGCAAGGTATTTATTCAAACCGCCCATAGAATTTTAACTTTTGGGCAGCAATTTATACAAGTTTGCCTTACGTTGAACTTGGCGTAGGTGTTGTTAATGAGCGCAGCCAAGTTTGGGCATAGGCAATGGCTTTTTCAGTAGCGGAAAAAATGACTTCTTCTTCGTAAAAAATATTTTCTTGACCCAAGCGTTCTAAAGCATTGGTACTCTCTAACTGCTGACGCACAGCAGAGCCAATCCCCGATAAAATCAATTTCCCCCCTTTTTCGCGCAGGCGGCGGGCATAGCGTTCCAACATCTTGATACCGGTGCTGCCCAAATATGGGTTATCACGCAAGCGTAAAATAACGACGGGATGGTCACAATGGGTTGGGTCAGGCAATAGCTGTTCAAGACGCGGCACTGCTGCAAAGTATAAGTTACCGGAAACAGATAAAACGATGGGTTCATTACATGGCATTTTTTCCGGGATAGGCGCAACCCGATAATGATGATTATCTGTAGGCAGCAAGCGCACAACGGTGATGTTTTGTGCTGAACTATAAAGATACAATACCAGTGACAGAATAATCCCCACAAAAATACTATATTCTAAGGGCAAAAGCAGCGTTGCCAAAAAAGTGATGACCATCGAAACGCGGGCAGACGGACGAACACGCCATACCATGCCAATCGCCTTGTAATCAATCATGGTTGCCGCCGCCACAATCAAATGCCCGGCTAATGCTGGCAGCGTAATAGACTCCAACACTGATGCGCCGCCCAGCAAAAGAAACGCAATAAACACGCCGGAAAATAAATTTGCCAAGCGCGTTTTTGCCCCGGCACTCAAATTCACCGCAGTGCGTGATAATGACCCGCTAGCAGGCAATGCCTGAAAAATGCCGCCGCAAATATTGGCAATGCCTTGTGCCAAAAATTCCCGCGACATGTGCGGGGTAGTGCCGTCTACATCACGCATATTGTTGATGATGGCGGCACTTTGAATAGACGCCAAGATGGCAATCGAAAAAGTAATGGGCAGCAAATCAAGGATATAGCGCATATCGGGCAAAACGGGAGCAGGCAAACCCGAAGGAATCGCTGCCATATCACGAACTAATGCGACATCTGTCCAATTGAAGGCGCTAACCATAACACCCGTTACAGCAATTGCCACTAGCGTTGCCACATATTTCAGCCGCGTATGATGCAGTCCATAAATCAGTATGATAGACAAAACACCCAAAAATGTGGTTTCAGGATGGCTTTGCGGTAAATGCAGCAACCAGTCCCATGCCTTCACCAGTGTGCTGCCTTCAACTTGGATGTGATAGCCCGTGAGATGGTCAAGCTGTCCCAACATAATCAGCACAGCAACACCCGTCACAAATCCCAGAATCACCGCATTCGAGACAAATTCTGTGAGTTTACCTAAGCGAAACACGCCAAAAACCACTTGCCAAACCCCAACTATCACCGTGAGCGTAAACAAGGGCAGCGGCGGGTCAGGGTAGCCATAAGATGCTAAAGCTACCCCTACCAATAGCATCAAAACATTCGTGGGGGCAATCGTCATAAAAATGGAGCGCGAAAATAATGCGCCGATGATGGCTGGCACAATCGCCGCATATAACCCATACAACGGACTCACCCCCGCAATCAGCGCAAAACCCATCGCTTGCGGTGCGCCAGCAATTGCCCCGGTTAAGCCAGCTAAGAGGTCAGAAAAAATAGTTTTTTGCTGACGTTTGAACCACTGCATGGCGAATGCCTTGTATGCTATGGCAGCAGAATAATATGAACTTCTTTAGGACCATGGGCGCCCAAAATGAGTTCTTGGGCAATATCAGCAGTCTTGCTAGGACCAGAAATAATCACGGTATTGCTCGATTGGCGAAACTGGTCTAAACCACGCTCTTTTTGCAACGCAACCCATGTTTCAAAATCGGCAACGATTTGGTTAGTCGTCATGATGGCAACATAGACCGTCGGCAGCAGCGATACCGTGCGATATTTGCCGTGTCCGCTGGAAAAAATCAGACTGCCCGTAGATGCTAAACCCGCATCTATACCCGTAATCCCCAGACGCACCTGCCCGTTATCTGACGCAGTAATTTCAATACCCGCCGTTTTTAAAGTTTCGGAAAACTCTGGCATAGGCAAAAATGCGTCATCCCATGCCGAAATTTGTTTATCGCCGTTGAGCAAGGCAAACACGCGCTCAAACGCTGCTGCCGCATCTTCAGCGGCATAGACGCGGCAGCCAATTTTTTCTGCTTCGGCTATGAATCGCTGAGTGAGGGCATCAGGCGTTGTTTCTGCCAGCGGCACCATGTTCCGGCGCTGTTCGATAGGCGCGACATCGGTAAAAGGAGTTTGCGTGGCACGCAATTTTTTCAAAATCGTATTGCGACTGTTCATGATTGTGCCTGTGCTTTCTGCCGTTCTCGCCACAACTGCCGGAACGACTTGGGGGCGAAGGACGGGAAATCACGAAATTTTGTCCATTCACCCAACGGTGCAGGCAAATTTTGCCCGATAACCCCTTGCCCTAAGCGTGCCGCCATACCACCCATCTCAAACAAGCGCGGCGAACTATTGCCCCATGCCCATGATTTTATACCGAGATTCCAAAGCGTATCACCTAACCCCTGCTGAATCGTATCATGCCGTAAATCCAGCAGCATACGCGGCAAATCAATATCCACCGGGCAAACTTGTTTGCAGCTACCACACAAACTGCTGGCTTGTGGCAGCGGTTTCGCTTTATCCAAACCCACAAACAGCGGCGTTAAAACCGCGCCAATAGGTCCACCATAAACCCAGCCATAAGCATGACCACCCGTAGAGCGATACACCGGGCAAGCATTCTGGCACGCCCCACAGCGGATACATGCCAAAGCCTCGGCATATTTCGTCGCATAAATATCGCTGCGCCCGTTATCCAGCAAAATGACATAGACATGCTCAGGACCATCCGCATCGCCCGGACGTTTGGGACCGTTAATCATGCTGGTATAGACTGTCATATGCTGCCCAGTGCTGCTACGCGGGAGAACCTGCGTCAGGGTGGCATAATCTTCAAAATTTTCCACCATTTTTTCGATGCCCACAACCGCCACATGGACACGCGGCATGGTGGTACACATGCGTCCATTCGCCTCATTTTCGACCAAACACAGCGTACCTGTTTCGGCAATGATAAAATTGCCGCCGGAAACGCCCAAATCTGCTGAAAGAAAAATATCACGCAATTTTTTTCGGGCGAATGCCACCATTTCAGCGGCATCATCGGTGGGGGGCATATTCAATTTTTCGATAAAAATATCGCGGATTTCTTCTTTGGTCTTATGAATCACTGGAGCGACGATATGGCTAGGCGGCTCATGATTCAGTTGGATGATGTATTCGCCCAAATCCGTTTCGACCACATCAATCCCGTTTGTCTCTAAAACATGATTCAGCCCAATTTCTTCCGTTGCCATGCTTTTGCCTTTGGCAACGCGCTTCACCTCATGCCGCTTGATAATGTCCATCACTTGGCGATTGGCTTCATCTGCATCCAGCGCCCACAAGACATGAATGCCATTTGCCTGCATATTGGCTTCCGCCATCTCCAATAATTCCGGCAGTTGGCGTAATGCGCGGCGTTTGGCTTCAGCGGCTTGTTGGCGCATCGCTTCGCCATGTTCTTCGCCATAAGCAAACATGGCAGCGAGACGTTTGTCATACCCATTGCGTGTGCCTTTCGACACCGCTTTTTGCATTTCGCTGTTACGAATAGCAATCGCTGATAACGACACAAAATTATTTGATTGAATCTCCATCCCGTTTTCCCTTTAACCCTTCCGCCAAGACATCTGCCACATGCACCACTCGTTTTGCTGATTTTTGCCGTGATAAACCACCATTCATCTGCGTTAAACAACTGACATCCCCGGTGATAATGGTCTCAGCGGGGCAGGCATTAATTTGTTCAATTTTTTTGGTCAACATGGCATTGCTCACTTCTGCCATTTTCACGCTGAATAAACCACCAAAACCACAGCACACATCACAATCTTTCAATTCCATTACCGTCGCATTTTCAATATGGTTCACCAAAGTTCGCGCTGCCCCACCCAATTTTAACAAGCGCAAGCCATGACAGGCATCATGAAACGCAAACGTTTTCGGCTGCGGCAAACGCAATTTCAAGTCAGTAATGCCAAGCCCATCTACGATAAATTCGGTCAAATCCCAAGTGATGGCAGCAGCGCGATTCGCGGCGGCTGACCATTGCGGGTCATCAGCGAACAATGCCGGATATTCATGGCGCACCATTGCCCCGCAAGAACCCGATGCCGTCACAATCACTTCGGCATCTTTGAAGGCGCGTAAAAATTGAGTTGCTACTTGTTTTGCCTCATCTCGATAGCCGGAATTAAAACCCGGTTGCCCGCAGCATGTTTGCGTTTCAGGGAAATCTACTACCACACCCAAATATTCTAAAATTTCCACAACCGACATGCCTGTGTCGGGATAAATCATATCCATAATGCAGGTGACAAAAAACGAAACTTTTTTGCCCACCGGCGATTCGCGTTCTGGTAATACCATTTTTCATCCTAATCAATCAACAATTTCACATTCAGCTATTAGCTTTTGGCTAGAAGCCATTTCAAAGTTCATTTCTTTCAGTCGGGGCGAGATATGCCTCGCCCTTGCAAAAGAGATTTTGAAACAAGTTCTATTGATGAATATCAAATCATCGCAAGAAGTTGTTTTACTTTTAACTTTACACCTTTAACTTTTAACTTCATCCTCAGCACTTTACAAAATATTATGCGATGCGCCACCATCCACCAATAATGCTACGCCGTTGATAAAGCCTGCTGCTGGTGAACATAAAAAGACAGCAGCATTGCCAAATTCTTCAGGCTTGCCGATGCGCCCCAACGGAATGCTTGCCGACATACGCGCCTTCGCTTCTTCAACGGTGATATTGTTTTGTTGAGCGCGAAATTCAGCGAGATGAATAATCCGGTCTGTTTCGGTGATACCGGGCAAAAGACTGTTAAACCGGATGCCCTCTTTACTCAATTCAAACGAGAGCGTTTTGGTGAGACCCACCACTGCCGGACGAATGACATTCGAGAGCGTCAAATTATCCATTGGTTCTTTGGCAGCAATTGAGACGACTGCCAGCACTGCCGCCCGTGAGGATTGGCGCAAATAGGGCAGCGCCGCCTTGATGAGAGTTACATTACTCAGCAGCGTTAAATCAATCGCAGATTTCCAAGCATCGAGTTCAAAATCAACGAATTTGCCACCGGGGGGTCCACCAGCATTGGTGATGAGGATGTCTAACCCACCAAGCATCTCAGCCGCATGATTCACCAATTTGGTCGCAGCAACAGCATCGGAAACATCAGCAGCGATTGTAAAAATGGGATTGCCCGTTTCCTGATTAATTTCGGAGGCGGCAGTCTGTAATTTTTCTAGGCTGCGGCTGCTAATGACAACCTGCGCCCCTTCTAAGCTAAATTGGCGTGCCGTTGCCCTACCTAATCCCTGACTCGCCGCTGTCACCAGCACTTTCGCACCACGTAAATTTAAGTCCATGCCATAATCCCGCTTTCAATAAATCTGTCCGAACAACATGCACATGATTATAGCGATAGGTTCTCAATTCAGCATTAGTGCAAGCGTAGCATTGTCGTCAGGTTATCGGCGTATCGCCAGAAAGTGGGGAACGGTTATAATTAAAGAAATGTCATAACTTTTACGAGAAAGGTCTCTCATGCGCCAACATATCAGGGCTATCCCACCGCTGCGATTGTGGCTCGCCCTGCTTGCCATTATCGGACTCGTCGCAGCGTGCAATTTGGGTGTGCCGGAAAATGCCCCAATCGCCATTACGGAGCAACCCACAAACACGCCCGGTCTTGCTGCTACCCGGACGCTGCTGCCTAACGCGATTCCGACATCGCAAGCAGTCGCTACTACCACTACTATTCCGTTTCCAACGCGCATTTCGGTGTTTCCAACGGCACAGGTGGTATTGCCGCCCGTAAATGCGCTGCCAACAGCAACATCCATGCCGCTTTCAATTGTGATTTTGTCGCCGCTGCCGGGCAATGTGGTCGCCGGCAATGTGCAAATTTTGGGGTCTGCCATTCATCCCCAATTTTTGCAATATCGCCTAGAATTCGGTCCCGACCCGAACCCGAATAATCTGTGGTTCCCGATTACGGGCATCGTGCAAACACCGGTTTTGAATAATATTCTGGGCATCTGGAACACCAATACAGGTGGTTCATCGGATGGCTTTTATCAGGTGCGGCTGCGCGTGTTCTTGCGTGATGGCAGCCAGCAAACCACCGTCGTGAATAATATCAAAATTCAAAATCGCAACCCAACACCAGTACCCTCCAATACACCTAGCATTGACCGCCCGATTGCGGCATTCACCCAAGATTTCACATCTGGCACTGCGCCGCTGGTCGTGCGTTTCTTCAACCAATCGCAAGGCAACATCTCGTCCTATTTCTGGAATTTTGGCAATGGCAACACCAGTGCCGAACTCAACCCGATTCAGACTTTCACCCAACCGGGTGTTTATAATGTGTCGCTGTTGGTGCGCGGTCCCGGCGGCGAAGCCAATGTCACCCGCCAAATCAGCGTTACGAGTTTGAACGCCCCCACTGCCGCTTTTGTGCCAGATAAAATCAGCGGGGTCGCGCCTTTAACCGTGAATTTCGTGAATCAATCTACTGGAACGATTACGGGTTATAAATGGGATTTCGGCAATGGGCAGGAAAGCCCCACCGTTAATCCGTCCAATACATTTACCACCGTTGGTA
>JALHOR010000001.1 GCA_022842885.1 Anaerolineae bacterium | reverse complement strand
CTCTCATGATGAAAAACCAAATGATGAGAGTGATAATTTCAGTGTGGATGATGATAAATTCTAAAGGCGAGTTTCACTCGCCTCAACAAAGCTACCGCCTTTAGGCGGTATGTAGTTTACTTTTTGTGACCAAAAGGATAGATGCTCGTGGCTTATTTACCACAAGATGCTCGTTATGATACCATGCAATACCGCCGAAGCGGACGCAGTGGGCTAAAACTGCCTGCTATTTCGCTTGGCATCTGGTACAACTTTGGCGGGATAGACCCCTTGGAAAATTGCCGGGCGATGCTGCGCCGCGCTTTTGATTTGGGTATCACCCATATTGATATTGCCAACAACTACGGTCCGCCACCGGGGTCAGCAGAAGAAACCTTTGGGCAAATTTTTCGCGCCGATTTTAAACAGTATCGGGATGAATTGATTGTGTCCAACAAAGCCGGTTATCGCATGTGGGCGGGTCCCTATGGCGAGTGGGGGTCACGCAAATATTTGGTTGCCAGTTGTGACCAAAGTTTAAAACGTACCGGATTAGAGTACTTCGATATTTTTTACAGCCATCGCCCCGACCCGGAAACACCACTAGAAGAAACGATGAGCGCGTTAGATTATATTGTTCGCAGCGGGCGAGCATTGTATGCGGGCATTTCGACGTATAGCCCGGAACAAACACGGCAGGCGGCACACATCCTCAAACAGCTAGGCACGCCCTGCCTGATTCATCAACCGCGTTACAACATGTTTGACCGCTGGATTGAGGACGATGGTTTAGTCCCGGTGCTGGCAGAAGAAGGCATCGGTTGCATCGCTTTTTCGCCGTTGTGTCAAGGTATCCTCACCAACAAATATATTGATGAAGTTCCCGGTGAATCGCGGGCTTCCAAATTATCCAATCGTTTTCATTGGGGCGATTCGGTCACAGAGCAGCGCATCGCCAAAGTCCGCAAATTGAACAGCATCGCGCTGGAACGCGGGCAAACAATGGCGCAACTAGCAATCGCGTGGACGC
The DNA here is from genome assembly GCA_022842885.1 of Anaerolineae bacterium. Classification (GTDB taxonomy): domain Bacteria; phylum Chloroflexota; class Anaerolineae; order Aggregatilineales; family Phototrophicaceae; genus JALHOR01. The sequence goes on along the minus strand of JALHOR010000001.1, from coordinate 139,001 downwards.
TGCGCCTGAATGTCATGACTTCGGCATTGATTGGTGCTAGCCGCGTCGCACAGATTGAAGATGCAGTCGGTGCTTTGAATAATTTGGCATTTAGTGAGGCAGAATTACAAGCGATTGAAGCGATTCTTGCTGAATAATTATCTGGGCGAACTCGCGGGTTCGCCCAATCCGTTTATTTATCGCGTGTAATCGCAAAGCCACTCATAAATTGTTTTTGCAGCAGGATAAACACAATCACTGGGGGAATAGTTTTTGGCAGCAGTGAGCATAAAATTTTTTGCGATTTTTATCTACCAGCGATAGCGAGTGAAAAGCAATATGCCAACACTTATTAAAAAATATAATTATATATAATAAAAATATATATCTACAAGAACACTTGACATTGTACATGTACAAAGATACGCTAGGCATGTATAATTATTTCAACAACAGTGCGCGGGAATATTCTCAGGTCGTCTTGTAGACGGCAGTCCTTTATGGATGGGTTCCTGAGACTCGGATGTTGTTTTCAAAATTGGTAAGTATGTGTGAGCCATTCCAAATGGCTTTTTGTTTTAATGAGTTTTTCCCCTTCCGCCGGAAAAATTTTAAGACCATAACCATTATAACGCCCTTTATGATGATACGTGATAGGTTTTAACATGCGAGTATAACGGTCTTCCACAAAACCATATTGGTTCGTTTGAACACCAAAAAAGAAACTGCTGGCAACCGCATCAGCAAGTTGTAATCCCATCCTTTTTGAAGACAACGCCATAATTTGATCAATTTTTATGATGTCCCAATCAATTTCTATTTGAAAAGGTGCTGTTTGAGAGTGAAAAAGACGCATATATTCTCGAAATTCTTCATATTTCATGCCTCCCCGGTTTGAGAAAATAATTTCGGCTGTACCATCTCCTTCTGACGGTTTATGATCACGACAATACCAAGAAACACGTTCCATCAACAATCGAACCGTATGAAAATATAAACGATTTTTTTGCTGAAATCGCTCTACATTTATGATTGACGGTTTATGCACCAGTACTGTAGCAATTTTTAGATTGGCAATAGCAATATGCTGCAAAAACGGCAACCGATGTTCGTGTTTAAGTTTGCGAAAGTGCAGTGGATCATGCTCTGCGGGGTTGCGTCCCAAAATAACCCGAACATCATCAACAAGTTTTACTGTTTCTAAATCCAGTTGTTTATGAATAATTACCGCAGACAAGACAAACCATTCAGTGCTACCTTTTCCGAATAGAAAACCTTCATCACCGGATTCATCAATGTATACAACAAAACTAATATTCATAACAAAAATATCTTAATCTGAAGTAAATAAATTTACTGAGATACCAACAAATGCCGCATAATACAATTCATCAAGAGTGCTGTATCTTCAATAAATTGGCAATTACCTACACATACTCTAAAGGTATGCCGCCGACGCAGCATATCAAATAAGATGATACCAATCATAACAGCCCCAGTTAGTTTTGCAAATTAACCATTACATGAAGATAGTATTGGTGTTATTTATCGCGTGTAATGGCAAAGCCACTCATAAATTGTTTTTGCAGCAGGATAAACACAATCACCGGGGGAATGCTGGTCACGACTGCTGCCAGCATCAACGGTCCATAGGTCAGCGTGGTATCTATATTGCGGAGCGAGCCTAGCCCCACTTGCACCACTTGGGCGCGTTCATCGCGGATAATCAGCAGGGGCCACAAATACATATTCCACACATAAATGAACTGAATCACCGCCAATGCCCCGATTGTGTTCCAGCTAATGGGGATGAGAATGCGAAACAAGAATTGCAGCGGATTCGCGCCATCCAACTGTGCCGCTTCCGATAATTCTGCCGGAATGTTGGAAAAATGCTGTCGGAACAAAAATGCGCCTGTGGCACTCGCCAAAAATGGCACGGTAATCGCCGCCATCGTATCACCCCACCCCAACCCGGAGACGAAGCGAAACAGCGCGATAATGAGTAATTCCGTCGGCATCATCAACGTCATTAGCACGAAGCCGAACACCAACCATTTGCCCGGAAAACGAAAATAAACAAATGCCAAGCCCGCCAACAGCGATAACACCGTTTTGCCAACGGTGACGATAATCGCCTGAACCGTGCTGTTCACCATATAACTACCTAATTTACGGGTAATCATCACCGTTTCCCAATTGGTATCAAATGATGACCCCGGTGTCACCTGATAGCGCACCACTTCATCATTGGTCTGCGTGGCAACAATCACGGCATATAACAGCGGAAAACTGATGATAAAACAGGTTATCCATAACAGAATGTGCAAATACCAGCGTTGCGGCAGCCAACTGTTGGCATTTTTTTTCTTTTCGGGCGCGTAAGTTTGGGTGAGGGCAGTCATAGTCTAGGCTCCGTAAGACACTTTTTCGCCGCTGGTGCGGAACTGGAAAATCGTAATGCCGATGACCATCACAAACATAACCAGCGATTGCGCGGCAGCTTTGCCCAAATCGCCTTCGATGATACCGAGCGTATACACTTCGTAAATCATCGTCGTGGTTGCGCCAGCGGGTCCACCTTTGGTCAAAAAGTCAATTGTGCCGAACATCTCAAAGAAGGCGAAGGTGATATTGGTAATCAGCAAGAAAAACAAAATGGGCGTCATGCCCGGAAACACCACATTCCAGAAACGCTGCCACGCATTCGCACCGTCAATCGCGGCGGCTTCTTGCAATTCTTTGGAGATATTTTGTAACCCGGCGAGACAGAACAAAATATTGTAGCCCAATGTTTTCCACACGCTGGCGATAATAATTGTCCATTTTGCCAACCAAGGGTCTTTAATCCAGTTGGGTCCCTGAATGCCGATGAGCGATAACAAATGATTGATAATGCCGTTCAGCGGGTCGAACATCAGGAAAAAGATAATGCCGGCTACGGCGGGTGAAATAGCATAGGGCCAAATCAACAAGGTGCGATAAATGGCAGCGCCTTTGACGGGCTGAAACACCAGATACGCGACTGCCAAGCCCAATAAAATGCCTAAAATCACTGTCCAGCCTGCGATAAAAAAGGTGTTGTAAACCACTGGGCGATAATCAGGGGCGAATAAATCTACCGTGATAGACAACAGCAGCACCAGCAACGTCGGGGTGACGAGCGAGCGCATAGTATTATACAGTGGGTTATTGCGTGTTTCGCCAATGCGCTGGATATAGGCGATGCCTACCACCAACACGATACTTAAAATAATGGCGCCAATGGTCACAATCGAAAATTGCGGGTCAAGAATTTGGCTAAAATTATCCACGCAGCGGAATACTGTACGGGGGGTGTTCAGGCGTGCCAGCAGGGTTGACAAACGAAATAAATCTATCGCCGGGTAATAAAGAAATAATGTCAGAATAATCAGCGTGGGGATGAGCAGCACCAATGGGATAAGAACCGAGGTATTGAACCCGCCTTGTACGCGGTCTCCGGTTAAAACGGGTTTATCTTTGCCTTTTGCCAAGAAATAGCGCGAAAGCCAATGGGCGCTAAACAACACTACCCCCATACCGGTACCCATCAGCAGAATGCCGATACCCACATCTAAAATCGCCCGTTCTGGCTCAAATGTGCAGAAATTTAGCGGCAGCATGAACAGCAACGCGCCTAGAACGCCCGCCACCGCCCCTACACCTGCCCCCAAAACCACCGGACGCCGCAAACGATGATAGCCATACCCCATATAGAGGCTGCCCACTAAGGCGGCGATGATAAGCAGCAATATCACGGTTAGGGTCATGACGATGCCTCGTGTTTCAATTGAGCCAGTAAATGCAGCAAGGCGAAGCCACTTCGCCTCGCCTCGCTGTTTAACAATTTAACACTATCGCTGAATGTTTATTCGGCGTTCAACAGGTTATATTCTTCCAAAACCGTGTTAGCACGTTCTTGTGCGCCCGTCAGAGCTTCGGCAACATCGGTACCGTTGACCAAAATATCTTCGATGGCAGCGGTGACTTCGTTACGAATGGCGGGGAAAGCACCCACAATCGCGCCAGCGGTGGCGCTGCTGGGGGTGGCGGCTGCCAATTGGTCACTGGCAACGCGGGCATTGGGCAGAGCATCGTACCACGCCTGACCCTGTGCGCCCTGAATCAGTTCATTGTCTGCCCAGATGGGCGAAGCCATCGGTTCAATCGCGGCAAACCAAGCATCGGTCGCCAATAATTCTACCGAGCTTTTGCGAACCGGGATGTAACCCGTAATCTGATGCCATTCCGCACCATTTTCAGTGTTGGTGAACCACAGCAACCAAGTCAAAGCGCCTTCTTCAACTTCAGTCGCCAAACCATTGCTCAACCACAAGGTTGCGCCACCGATAAGGTTGCCTGCGTAGTCCATATCGCCGTTGTGCGGCATGAAGCTGCCCGCAGCGGTGAAACCAGCACCAGCGGCATCATTGGTCACAGCAGTGGTATCGCTGCTGCTGTAAATCAACATGGCAACATCACCGGCGATGAAGGCATTATAGGTGCCAGTCCAATCGCGTTGGCTGCCAGTGTAAACGTAATAGCCGGCGTCCTGCATGGACTTCCACCACGACACATACGAGACAGCCGCTTCGCTGGCGATGAAGGTTTCGGTAGCACGGTCAGCGCGACCATTGCCATTGTTCACCAATTCAGCGCCTTGTTGCGCGACGCTTTGTTCAAAGAACCAGCCATGGTTGGGCCAAGTGATGCAGTTGGTGGGGGCATCGGGCATCGCCATGATTTTGGCGCAAGCGGCTTCGACTTCTGCCCAAGTGGTGGGGATGGCTTCCACGCCAGCAGCAGTCAGCAGTTCTTGATTGCTGAACATGATGGAGGACGAGGTATTCCACGGCATGGAGGCAAAGGTGCCATCAAACGTGTAATATTCGCGCACGGCATCCACGAAATCATCAAACGCCGGGGCAAACCCGTTCACATCAGCGCGGTCGCCAATGGCGTCGGCAATCGGTTTGAAGCGCAGCGTGCCATCGGCATTGCGGGCATCTAGTGCATCGCGGGTGGCGGCTTCAAAATATTGGACAACGGCGGGTTGGGTATTGTTTTCAAATGCCAGCGCAGTCGCGGCAAACAGAGCTTCGTAGTTATCGTAACCTTCAACAATCACATTATATTGTGGGAAGACTTCGTTGAATTTGGCGGCTTTGTCCCGCGCCCAATCCAAACGATAGTCCGTGAAAGCAATCCACATTTTAATTTCAGTTGCGCCTTGGGCGAAAGCCGGGGCAATGCTCATCAGCATCACGACCAAGAGCAGAACGAAAATATTTTTACGCTGCATGAAGTTTCTCCTCATCCAAATAGGTTTTCTGGTAAACTACCGCGCAGGATAGTAAAGCGACACGGTTAAATGGCATAGGCGAAATTGTTAAATTTGCATTAAATTACTTAATGATTTCTATATCTGAAAAAATAACATTATCATAAAATTTGGAGAAGTGGACGATGATTACGCGGATTGAGGCGTTAAATTATCGCGGATTATCACTGCCAAACTATGGGGCAATCGTTGGCTAATCGGAGCGTTTTTGTTGGGCAGGTTGTCATATGCCCGTTCAATAATCCCGCGTCATAAAAAACAAACGGAGTGTGGGCAAACAATCTACAATCTGCTATTTTAGGCGCATCTCGGTTGGTAGTATAAGGTGATGTGATACGCCTTGTGTATGTTGGCATGGTATAGTGGAAGTATCAAATAGGATGAGATAACGATGGCTGAGAATAAAATTTTGACTATTGCTGAGGGCATCATTTCACAACGGGACGGCTATTGTGGGGGCGAACCTCATATTACGGGCAAGCGCATCAAAGTACGGCATATCTTGGAATGGCACGAAGAGGGTGTGACAGAACATGAGATGATACGCGAATATCATTTAACGCCTTTGGAAATTCATGCCGCACTGGCATACGCCTATGAGCATATTGGTAAATTACGAACTGCCATCACTACCGCCAATGAATTTGCAGAACAATTTCGGCAACAGCATCCACCGATTCTGTCTCAAGCGAGTATAGATGCAATCAAGCCGGATGACTTAGAAGATGACAGATAAATTACGTTTTTACTTGGATGAAAATATTGCCAATGCGATTGCCGAAGGTTTGAGAACACAGAATATTGATGTGTTGACCACACCTGAAGCAGGTAATCGTGGTTTAAGCGATGTAGAACATGTAGCTTTTGCCTTAGCGCAACAACGGGTGATCGTTACACGCGACGAAGACTTTCTGATTTTGGCAAGTCAGCAAATTGAACATGCTGGCATTGCTTACTACAAACATGGGACAAGAACCATCAAGCAAATTTTAGCAAAATTAATTGCCTTACATAAACAATTTTCGCCCGAAGATATGCTCAATCACGTAGAATTTCTTTAAAAATGCTCAATATCCTTTATCAGGTGATGTGATGCGCCTTGTGTATCTTGCGCTCGGTTGGGCAATCGGCATGGTGTTGGCGGCGCAGTTCCCGGCTGTGCCGTTGTGGGCGTGGATTGCCGCGATGGGCTTGTTCAGTGCTGCTACCATCATGTTGTGGCGAACTTCAATGCGCTGGTGGTTGTTAGCATTATTGGCGCTGGCAGTGGGTGGCTATCGCTATGGACTCGTGCCGCGTACCAGCGATATTGCCCAATACAACAATATTGGCGGCGTTACCATCGAAGGCATTGTCGAAGGTGAGCCAGATATTCGGGATGACCGCATTCAATTACGCTTACGTGCCGAAACGATTTTTACGCAAAGCCAGACATTTAATACCTCCGGGTTAGTGCTAGTCAATGCACCGCGTGTCGCCCAAGTTGCCTATGGCGATAGAATCCGGGCGACGGGCGAACTGATTACTCCCCAAGAATTTGACACGTTTTCTTACAGCGATTTTTTGGCACGCAGCGGCGTTTTTAGCATCCTGAATAATGCCCTCATTGAACCTATCAGTAGTGGCGAAGGCTCTCCTCTGTTTTCCACGCTGTTCGCCATCAAGCAGCAGGCACAACAGCACATTAATCAACACTTGCCCGAACCCGCCGCTGGGCTACTTTCCGGCATTTTGTTGGGCAATGAGCGCGGTATTTCGCCCGAAGTTGCCGATGCTTTTAGCGCGGTGGGAGCATCCCATGTGATTGCCATCAGTGGCTATAACATGGCAATCATCAGCGGCGTCGTCATGAGCTTGTTAAATCGCAGTCCGATTGGGCGCAATAAATGGGTAGCAACGTTGATTGGCATTAGTTTCTTGGCAGTATATACGCTGTTGGTAGGCGCGAATGCTGCCGTTGTCCGCGCCGCTATCATGAGCAGTTTGCTGGTGATTGCGCCTCTCTTGCAGCGCAAGACGTATATTCCGGCATCGTTGGCGTTTGTGGCTTTGCTCATGTCGCTGCAAAATCCGCTGGTGTTGTGGGACATCAGTTTTCAGTTGAGTTTCTTCGCCGTATTGGGCTTGGCATTGTTTGTAGAGCCATTATCCAAACCCTTTGTGACCTTATTGCACACAGTCTTTCCAGCATCTATCGCCCACACCTTACGCAACTTTTTGGAAGAACCCGTGATTGTGTCCTTAGCAGCACAAATCATGACCTTGCCTCTCATCATCTTGTATTTCCAGCGCGTATCATTGGCATCACTCATCGTGAATCTGCTGATTGTGCCGCTGCAAGCGCCGTTGTTATTCGCCGGAGCAATCGCAGTCATGTTGGCGTTTGTTGCGCCCATCTTGGCACAAATTCCTTTTTGGGTAGCCGGGTTGATGCTGGTCTATACGATTGATGTGGTGCGTATTTTTGCCCGTTTTCCCTTTGTGATTACCCCTTTTTACGTTGACTCGCGTTTGATTGCGCTCTTTTTTATCCTCATCATCGGAGGCGCTATGCTGACTGCCACCCGTCCTGCTTGGTATATCCGCTTCAGCCGTCACATTCGCCAACGTTTCGCGCTGAGTCTAACGGTGTTTGTGGGCGCGATGCTGGCATTGTTATTATTCGCAGGTTTCCAGAGTCGCCCGGATGGGCAATTTCATTTTTGGCTGTTGAGCATGGGACACAGCAACGCGATTCTGATGCAAACACCGGGCGGCGCTCATATTCTGGTAGATGGTGGGCGCTTTCCGTCGCGCTTGCTGACGGCAGTGGGTGATACCTTGCCGTTTAATGACCGCGAAATCGAACTATTGATTATCACACAACCCGATGAATTGGATGTCGCTGCATTGCCTGCCATCTTAGACCGCTATACGATTGGTACAGCACTTACCAACGGGCAACCCAATGAAAATGCGACCATTGCCACGCTGGAAACGGCTCTCGCGCCGTATCCGGTAGTGAATGTGACCGCCGGCTATACCGTGACATTGGCAGATGGCGTCAGCATTGAAATTTTGAATCCGCTGGAAAAGCCCGAATTGGGGACAAGCCTCAACAATGGTGCATTAGTTGTGCGCGTGACCTATGGCAAAGTATCATTTTTGCTCATGGGCGATGCCAGCATCGAAGCGCAAACAGCACTGTTAGAAACGGGCAATCTTTATCCGACTGCTAGCGTCATGACGCTGCCGCAGCATGGCACCGCCCGGTCTTTGAGCGCCGACTTTTTAGACGCCGTGCAGCCGCAGGTGATTCTGCTCCAAAGTGATGCGGCAAATCGGCGCGGCGACCCGGATGCCGATGTATTGGCGCTGCTGCCCGATGTGCTATTCTTCCGCACCGATACACAAGGCACGCTGCACCTATGGAGCGATGGGCAAGCCTTGTGGGTACAGCCGGAACGCTGACGGTCTTTATTCGTTTTTTGTGATTGCCGGAAAAAATTGGGTGTACAATCAGCTTTGTTTGAAAATGCTGCCTGTCCCCGGACGCCCCGCTAGATGAGAAACGCCGCCTGACAGATAAACTCGTATTCGTGTTTGCATTCAGGATTGTATCACCCTATGGAAATCTCCTTGCTCCATGAACCTGTGCCGATTTTCTTGGCAATCATGTTCGCTATTCTCATTGCCCCCATCTTATCCGAATCGCTGCGTTTGCCCGGTGTGGTTGGGCTAATTCTTGCGGGGATGTTGGTGGGTCCCTTTGGCTTTCATTTGCTGAGTGAAGAAGGCATTGTCAGTGATTTAGCCACCATAGGCTTAATTTATCTGATGTTTGGTGCCGGGCTAGAAGTCAATTTGCAACAACTGAACCGGGTTCGCAACAAAGCCATTTTTTTCGGCATTCTCACCTTCATGATTCCGTTGGTGATGGGCATTGGCTTAGGCTTGGCGCTTGAGTTAAACCTATTGGGGGCGGTGCTGCTCGGTTCAGCATTATCATCACATACGTTATTGGCGCTGCCCATCGTCACGCGCTTGGGGATTATCGCTAATCAAGCCATTTCTGTGACGATTGGTGCAACCGTGTTCACGGATGTTAGCGCCTTTTTGGTGCTGGCGGTCATCTCTGGGATGCAATCGGGCGATGCTTCACCGGGCAATTTTGTCTGGTTGGTCTTCGTTACAGCCGTGTATGCTGGATTGCTCTTATGGACACTGCCGCGCATTGGCAAATGGTTCTTTCGGCATTTTCCCAGCACACTGGTTGAATTCCAATTTATTCTGGTGGCGCTGTTTGTGGCGGCATTTCTAGCCGAAGTCATTGGGATGCATGGCGTCGTCGGGGCATTTCTGGCGGGCTTGGCAATTAATTCGACACTGCCGCATCACAGCCCGGTGGTTGGACGTATTTTGTTCATCGGTGAATCGCTCTTTATCCCCATCTTTTTGATTTACAGCGGCATGATTACTGATGCCGGGTCATTCATCCGTGATAGCAATACGCTGATGGTGGGCATTGGTATGACCGTGATTGCCTACATCGCTAAATTCTTGGCAGCATGGATTACCGGGCGCGTTTATGGCTATTCGTGGGCAGAAGTCATGACGGTGTTCGGCTTATCGCAGGCACAAGCCGCCGTGACATTGCCGACCATCATTGTCGGCGTGGAACTGGGTTTATTCCCAGAGACGACGTTTGGCGGCACGATGATGATGATTCTATTTACGTCATTCACCTCGCCTTGGTTGGTCAAGCGATATGGCAAACTGCTCCAAAAAGCACCACAAGCCGAAGAACAACCCACATCAGTTTTTGAACGGATTCTCGTCTCGGTCTATAACCCGCATACGCAGGAAATCTTGCTATCATTGGCAGGCATCTTGGCACAAGCGGGCAAAGGCAAATTAACGGCGCTGCGCGTGTTGCCGCCGACCAATGGCAAAACATCAGCAAAACCGGATGATAGTTTGCAGAAAACGATTGATGAGACGGTACATGATGATTTGACCTGCCAGATTATTCAACGGATAGATAAATCCCCGGCAGATGGCATCCGGCACGCGGCGCTGGAAAATGATGCCACGCTGATTTTAGTGGGTTGGCGCGGCAAAGCGACATTTAAACAAAGTGTTTTCGGCACGATTCTGGATGAGGTGATTTGGAAAGCGCCTGTTCCGGTGATGGTGGCACGGCTAGAAATGCCGATTGCAGCCGAGCAGCGCGTCACCTTGGTGATTACGCCGGGCAGTATTTCAGCAGGGCAAGTGCAGGAAACCTTTAAAATCGGCTGCGCGATTGCCCATGCGCTGAATGTACCATTAAATATTCTAGCGCATGAGCCGTATTGCCCGACGCTGGCACAGCATATCAGCGCCGATGAAAATGGCACTCAGTATCATTTGCTGCCGCTGCAAACCGATGTTGTGCGCGTCGTCAAAGAGCAAACCCATGAGACTGATTTAATCATTATCACCACCAGCGGGTCACGCCGCCGCTTTGAATCGAGTTTGGGCAACATCCCGGAACAGATTGCTGCCAGCAATCATGCTTCGATGCTGGTGCTGCATTATCCGCAATGAGTCTCGCTATCGTCATTTAATCTGCCGTGGCGGTCATTTGCAGCAGCATATTGACCGCCGCCGCTACATCATCTTCATCAAACGGAAATGGTGTATCCAGTGCGGCGAACATCTCAGTTAAGGTGGCATTGCTGCCAATGGCAATCGCTTTTTTATACTTTGCCAGTGCCGCCGGAAAATTGTGCTGTGCCAACTGCCATAAACACGCCGCCGCCAACTGCCCATAACCATAATTCATGCCATGAAACGGCATCATAAAAATGCCCATGTCATGCTGCCAACCCATATCGCGCTGTGCCTCTAAACCTGTCCAATCTATTTCGGGATAAAACCGCTGGATAAGAGCGCCCCAAGTGGCATCACACCATGCCGGGTCTTGTGCTTGTTCCGGGTGGGTATAGGCTTCAAATTGGAAAATATCGCTCACTGGACAGCCAATCCAATGCAAGAGCGCGATTTTGCCGTAATCTGCTTGGGCGCGGCGCAGATCTTCGGGCGTATAAAATTCATCCCAGAATGGCATTGATAGCATTTCCATCACCATCGAAGGTGTCTCGGAAAAGTCCAGCGGCGTCCCCATCTGCTGCAAATACGGCAAATTTAAATGCGCCTGATGACAAAACGCATGTCCCATTTCGTGCATCAGATTTTCCATATCCAGATGCGTGTAATTCACCTTGAGCGACATGAATGTACCCGTCAGCGCAAAGATGCGCGTAAAACCGCTGTAAGCCCCTTTGCCGGATGCATCGCCAATATCCAACAAATTGTTTTGGCGCATATGGTCAAAATAAGCGGCAAACGCCGGGTCTATGCGTTGGAAAACTCGCGCTGATTTTTCGATGAGTTCTTCAGCGGTGGCAAATGGGCGCAGCGGCGGACGATTATGAGGGTCAACCTCGACATCCCACGGGCGCAGAGTCGGAGTATGAAGCGGCTGTTTTTGCTGCCGATGCAGCCGTGCCACTGCGGGAACAAGTATTTTTTCGAGAATGTCATGAAAACGCCGATTATCCGCTGGCGTATAATCGAAACGCCCATGTTCTTGAAAGGCATAATCAATGTAATTGTCAAATCCGGCTTGTTGGGCAATTTTTTGACGCACTGCCAATAATTTCTGCCACACATCGTTCAGTGCCGTTTTATCCTGTAAACGGCGTGCCTGCACTAAGCGCCAGGCTTGCTCCCGGTGCGTCCGGTCGGGATGCACTAATTCGGGCTGCATTTGGCGTAATGTGCGGGTTTCCCCCTGCCATATCACGGTTTGAGCGCCACGAAGTTGGTTGTAATCGCCTGCTCGTTCTGCCGCTTCATTCAACAACGGCATTGCCGCATCGGTATAGAGATTTTTCTCCTGTTTAAGGCGCTTTATGGCTGGCAAGACCTCTGGCGGCAAAAGCGCCTCATGCACCAGTAAGCGGTCGTCTAATGCCTGATGCAGCCGAAAACTCAACGGGTGAATATGCTCCCGATACTGAGTCAGGCGGTCACGAGAAACCGTGTCTTGTGTGTTCAACTCGGTGGCAATATCTAAGCGTGCCAGTGCCTCTTGGAACAGGCACGCTAAATGTTTGCCATCGCGCAGCCACTTAGCGATGTTGTCGGTTGTCAGCGGGCACTCAATCAATTCTCGAAGATACGGCTCAATCTGGTCGGCTGACCATGTGAGAAATTCATGGGCGGTAGCAGGCAACGGTATCATAGCATCTCCGAATATCGTATTTTGCTTCATTGTACAGATTTATTCGGATTGAAAAAATCTTCCGCGAAGGTGATGCCGGCATCGTTCATCGCGGCGATGCAGTGCGGCACGTTGCCTGTTGGTGCAATCGTTCCAATGATTTTGCCGTCTTGCACATCGGTTTGCTCAAATTTGAAGATGTCCTGCGTCTTAATAAACTGCCCTTCCATGCCCATGATTTCGGTCACAGCCATGATTTTACGTCTGCCATCGCGCAGTCGTTGGCAGTGAACGATGATATCAATGGCACTGGCAAGGTCTTCGCGGATACGGTTTAAGGGCATATCGGGTAAGCCCATCGTATACATCACTTCCAACCGCGCTAAGGCATCGCGGGGGCTTTCGGCATGGAGCGACAACATACTACCGTCATGCCCGGTTTTCATCGCCTGCACAATATCGACCACTTCGCCACCATGCACTTCGCCAGCCAAAATGCGGTCTGGGCGCATTTTAAGCGCGTTAATCAGCAAAGCACCCATAGTAATTTCACCTTTGCCCTCAGCATTGGCTGGGCGTGCTAACAATGAAATCACATGCTTTTGCAGCAACTGTAATTCTAGCTGGCGTTCCACCGTTACAATGCGTTCATCTTCTGGGATAAAACCCGCCACAATGTTATAAACTGTTGTTTTGCCAGAGCCTGTTCCGCCACAGATAACCATGTTAAGCTGCGTTTGGATGCACGCCCGCAAAAATGTCACGACATCCGGCGTTATCGCCCCAAAACTCAGCAAATCCTCTAGCTTTAGCGGATTCGTAGCGAACTTCCGCATCGTGACAGTCGGACCATGGGCAGAGATAGGACGCAGCACCACATTCATTAGCAAGCGGCTGTTGGGGAACAATATATCCAACATCGGCAACGACTCGCTGAGAGTTCGATTCAATTTGTCGGCAATGTGTTGGATGAATGCCATCAGCGCTTCTTCGCTCCCAAACGAGACACCTGTTTCGATGAGTTTGCCCTGCTTTTCAACATAAATCGTATCGTAGCGGGCAATCATGATTTCCAGCACAGATTCGTCTTCGATATACGGCGTAATCACACCAAAATCAAAGTCAATGTTGGCAATGCGGATAATGGGATGGTTGTTGGGCATGGGGTTTCTCCTGTAAAAATAGTGCTGAGTGCTGAGTAAAAGTAACGAGTTAAAAGCTGAGAACTAAGAGCCAAAAGCTAATCGCTGAAATGCTCTGAAAAAATCACATTTTTCATCGTAGCTGGTGGGCGTAGCTCATAGTGACTTTGTGGTTCATTGATTGATGATGTCACTGATACGGTGTTTCCCTGCCGGATAATCAGCGGGTTTTGAACTGGCTATCTGGTCAGGGGGGTGGGCGGCGTCGGGCGCACAATGCCGCGGCGCAAGGCATAAACCGCCGCTTCTGTGCGGGTATTGATATGCAATTTGGAATAAATATTATCCAGATGAAATTTGACCGTGCGTGGGCTGAGGTGCAACTGGGCAGCAATCGCTTTGTTGCTCATGCCTTCGGTGATGTAACGCAGCACTTCTATCTCGCGGTCTGTCAAATCTATGTGCGGGTACAAGGCAAACTCGATAAGACAGTCTATGCCGCCATAACGCCCGGTACTGGTGCTGAACTGCCCGCCGGCGGCAGCGATGCGCTGGTGAGTCATGACCAGACTATCGTTCATGGGGGGCAGCCCATTGGCACTCAGGCTGTAACGCAGATGATGGGCTTGCGCTTCGGAGCGAATGACTAAGGTGGTCGCATTTGCCCGCCGTAGCAAAAAATTGATGACATCCTGTGTTGCCCGGAACAATGCCAATTCGATATAACCGGGCAAACGGTCGCGTTGGCGCTGCAAATTTAACGTGATATGCAGCCCCCCTTTACGACTCTCTTGGCTGATGAGCATCTCTAATGCCGCTTCCAACCCTAACGTTTCCAGCACAGCGGGCGATAAATTGGCTTCCAAATCGCGGGTTTGCTGCAAGACTTGGCGCACCAAGGTTGCCATAACCGATACGACCATGCGTACTTGGGGGTCAGTCATCGTCTGGTCATAGACATTTGCCTGCGCCAATACCAGATTTAAAGGATTAATAATGTTAGTCTCTAGCAAACTGGCAATCCGGCGGCGTTCTGCCTCTAAGACGCCCGATGCTGTTTCCTGCGCGGCATAGTGTAGCAGTGCCGGAGACAACTCATCATCGGTGATACTGTCGCTCTCGGGAGAAGAAAATAATGGGTTCATGCGACAATCCTGTGATACGATATTCGGATTGTCGCATATTTTACGAGGTTCTACGAATGCTGTTCAGTGGGTTTGCGCCTGACCATTTGGACAGGGGCATTATTGCCGCCGCAAGCGCAGTTCACATGCCTGAATGCCTTCGCGGACTTTGGGATTATCTGGGTCAAGCGTTTGCGCCTCTTTCAGCGCCACCAAGGCATCCATATATTTTTTCTTCTGGAACAAATCGAAGCCTTCGCGCAATTTTGACCGGGCAATTTGTTTGTCCAAATCCAGCGTGCCAGTCGCGCCGCTGGTGGGCATGACGGCTCGCATCTCGCCAGTTTTCCATGCGTCGGGGTTGCCGGGGGCAGTTTTTACAAAAATTGGCGATGTCGGCATATTCGAGGCGGCTTCTTCGATAGCAGCGTTAAAGACTTCTTCAGTGCTAGGTTGTGGTTTCCGGGCTTTGGTATCGCTCGTCCGGGTTGCTGTAGAGGCTGGTTTTTTAGAGCGTGTATCAGTCAAAGTTGCGGCGGCAGCCGGTTTTTTCGACTGGCTATCGTGCAATCGCACCGCATCGGTCTCCGATTTTTTGGGTTTGGTATCCACCAATTGGCTTTTCTCTGGGGCGGGTGCTGGCATATCTGCCAAAACAGCATCGGGCTGTTGCTCTACTGCCTCTAACACTGGCGACACAACCAGTTCTGGCAAGGCGTCAGCGATAACCGGAATTTCGGATTGAAGTTCGTCTGCAATTGCAGCGATTTCTTCGGGTTCAGCGAGAACAGGTGCGGGGGTTGGCACGATTTCTGCGACAGGTGGGATAGGTTCGGGCGCAGCTTCGCCAAATAAAGCTGCCAATTGCGCCTCTACATCTTCTGGTTGGGCATCGGCAGGCAGCGTCAAATCGGCTTCGGTGATGGATGCTATTGTTGTTTCATAGATTGCAGTTGCCAACTCATCAGGCAATGTTAAATCTGCTTCGGTGATAAGCAGCGGTGTTTCGCTGGCTTCTGGGGCTGCTGCTTCTAAAACGGCTCGCAGGTCAGCCGGAATGGTGCTTTCAATCATATCCTCATCGTCATCATCCGGCAGCAGATATACCCCACCCGTCTCGATATTCGGGGCGGCGGGTTGCTCCATATCCATGATGCTCTCAATATCCGGCATCGTGGGCGCAGCCGGGATATTTTCGACAGGGGCTATTTCTTCTACCACTGGAACAACCACAGCACTTTCTAGTGCCATACTGCGGGCTGGCAGTTCGGCAGGCACGGGCAAAATGGCAGGCACTGGGCTAGGTTCAGGCTGCGGTTGCAACAGCATCGTATTCACATAGGCAACAATCTCGATTAAATCATCTAAGTGAATCTGTTTGCCAGTGGTGGTAAGCGGTGCAAAATCCAGCCCATGAATTTTGAGCAAGTCACTGGTGGAAAAGGTGAGCGTCAGAAATTTGGCACGGACAAAATACAGCAGCAAGCCCAAGCCAATCAGCGGCAAGATAATCGTGGGGACAAAGAGCAAAAACACGAGACCCCAGCGCAGCGCCCAGACCGGCTTGCTGACACCACAGGCGGCACTGGTAATTTTTTCCAGCGGGCAAATAATAATCGTCATGCCAGAAAAACCCACCAACTTTAATTGCAATTCATCGCGTGTCACCACCAGATAGGCATCGCGTGTTAAGCCTAACAAACTCAACACTGACCCCATCAAGCCCGCTGTTTTGCCGTGTAATTCGACAATTTTGTGGTCGGCATTGGGGTCAAATTCAAATTTTTCCAACATTAAATTCACATCTGCCATAGAGCCACCTCATTTCTGCTAGTCGGTGCTGCTTGTAGACATGCCGCTGTTTTCAGCTAGGATGTATTGCTCATATTGTCGCTCAAAATGGTATTTTTTGCTCTAGCGCAATCGCCTTTTTTTCGGGCAAAAGTATCACAATTTTGAAACTTGGGGCAAGTGTGCCACCCACGCTGAGTCTCGCCACTCCAATGCCCGTCTGCTATACTGCTGCGACGGTGTATATATAAGGCGACAGGATACCAGAATTCCCATGATTGATGTCAACCAACTGCGTAAAGGCACAACCTTCACCCGCGATGGCGATTTGTTCCGTGTGGTGGATTATAAGCATATCAAAAGCGGACGTGGCAATGCCACCATTCGCATCAAAGTTCGTAATTTACGTTCCGGCTCCTTGTCGGATATGTCGTTCAGCAGTGGCAACACCGTTGAAGATGTGCGCGTGGAAGGACGCCGCGTGCAGTATTTGTACGAAGATGGCGAATTCTTAATTTTCATGGATTTGGAAAGCTACGAACAGCCTCAGCTTCGGCGGGAAGTGTTTGGCGAAGATTTTACCTATCTGAAGCCCAATATGGAACTGAAACTGAACAGTTTTGAGGGTGAAATTATTGATTTTGAACTGCCGCCCACGATGGAATATGAAGTCGTGGAAGCGGAAATGGCAGTTGCTGGCGATCGCGCCCAAAACCCCACCAAGAAAATCAAACTGGAAACAGGTTTGGAAATCAACGCCCCGATGTTTGTGGCGGTGGGCGATGTGGTGCGTGTGAATCTGGAAGAAGGCACCTATATCACCCGCGTTAGCAGCTAGACCCTACTCAAAAAATGATTTTCCATAGGGGCGAGACATATTTTCGCTCCTTATTCCCATCTTTTGCTGACTATTCTACAAAAACCACATCGTATGTTTTGCCCTCTGGCGCGATAAACTGCATGAGAGGTTGGGCTTCTGCCAATAATTCGGCGCGGATTTCTGGCGGCAATGGTTGAAACGGCTCAATCGTGAGCGTTAAATTACTTTTGGTGATTTGGGTTTTCCATGTGCCACCGACGAAACCATCTATGAGAATCGTTCCCATCACGCGGGCAGCCGATAAAAAGACTCGTGGGCGATCAGCATCGGCAATGATGCGCGTTCTATCGGCATGTGCCAACACCAGATTGTCATATTCCGGTACAAAGCGCACGGGCGCAGGGGTATCACCAGACGGCAGCGGCATATCCGGCAAATCAAATAACATTTTGCCCTGTTCATCGCGGTACTGCACCAAATCAGCAAGATGGGGATCGAGCAACGGTTGCAGTTTGGTCATGCCTGCCCACACCTGAAAATCCATGATAGACGCGGGACCGAAGGCAGCGAGATACCGTAAAAACAAATTTTTGAGATTATCGCCTGCTGCCGGAATATCCAGATAAACATCAGCCAGCGTATACGTGGTTTGGCTGCCGCTGCCCCAAGTTCCCCCCGGCGGTACCTGTACCAAGGGCAAATAGGTTCGTACCAAATATGCCAAAGCATCGCCATCCGCATTCGGTTCAACTTGCAGCAAGCGAGCGCGTAAATCGCCCGTAGAGCGCGGTGCTTCTGCCAGAAAAGGGCGAGCCACTGCCACTAATGTTTCAGCATCGAGGCTTTTGCTCTTTTTGCCGAAAAAAGCGTTTAGTGCCTTCACCAGCGCCGGTTGAATCGTCTGCCGAAATCGTTGGTGGTCAGCAGCAGTCATCAAATGCAGTGTAGACCGCATGAAGGCAGCGCGAACAATCTGTTTGTCTTGCATCAAGCGCGTTAAATCGTCGCGTTCAAATGGGGTGAGGCGCGTCCACAACCCGATATAAGGCGGATTGGGAATTTGTGCTTGCAGCCCCAACACTTTTTCTGTCGCTGCTAATGGCGAGATGGCAACCCGTTTTAATAATAGTTGGCGTTCTAGCAGCGCCCGATTCAGTTCCCGCCGCGTTAAAATGCGTATCGTCATGGCTTATTCATTGGGGACAGCCGCCAACACGGGCAACTGCCCAAGGCGTTCAATATCATCGCGGCGACGAATGACGCTACTTTCCAAAAATTCTAACACGAAGACAATCACGCCACCTAAGAAAAAGCCCGCCAATGCGCCAATCAGCGTATTAATCGTCACATTCGGGCGCAGCAAACTTAAACGCGGATTATCTTGGATTTGAGCGCGGACTCTATCTTGGCGCTGTGCCTCTTGATTCAGTTCATTTTGGTAAATAATCAACTGATTGCCCCAAGCCGTCGCAATCGGATTCAGCAAACGAGCCGCTTCTTGTGGATTAGGCGCGGGCAAATCCACATCAATTTGGAGCGTAGTATTGTCTTGGATAGCAGAAATGGTGGTTGCACCCAATAATGCGCCGGGTGTCATATCCAACCGCAGTTCATCCACGACTTTTTGGGCTATCAATTCACTGCGGAGATATTCCGCACGATTATTCAACAATTGCACCGCTGCTTGTTGCAGCCCCCAATCCGGGCGGGATGGCACAATCAGCAGAATTTGCGATGCTCGGTACACGGGCGTCATTTGGCGGCTGAATACAAAAGCAGCCCCTGCCGCCAAGATAGCCAACAGCAACATAATCCAACCGCGCCGCAAAATGATTTGTAAATATTCCAGTAGATTCATAGTGTGCCTTTTCTTGGTTAGCTTTTAGCGATTAGCTTTTGGCTCTTAGCCTTTAGTTGTTAGAACCTATTTTTGAACCACAGAGACATAGAGACCTCAGAGGTTTCACAGAGAAGATAAGGCAAAAAGGAAAATTTGCGCGTGTTTTTGCCGGTCTCTTTGGTGTCTGGCTGTTCAAAAAGATGGGGTAATGATGCCTGTTTATGTCACAATTTTAAAGGGCATGGTCGCTTCTTCCCAGATATGCTAGTGTATACTGAATAAGGTCACGAACACACTTTTTCAACAAAAATAATTGAATTGATTTTTACATTCAAAATTTAGCCACATTCGGATAAGCCCAACACCATGCCCCTATCCCTCTTTTTCGATTCGCAAAACTTGACCGAACTGCCAGAGTCGCCGGAGAACGTGCCGGACATCGTTGCCTTTAGCGCCTATAACAATGCGCTGACCCATGTACCAGAGTGGGTATGGTCAATGACTTCACTTCAGCGTTTAAATTTATCGGTGAATCGCTTAACCACGCTTTCTGAAAAAATTGGGCAGTTGGTGAACCTGCGAATGCTCGATATTGGGCATAATCGTATCCTTAAATTGCCGGAAGCACTCGGTGATTTACCCAATTTGACTGATTTTTTATATCTCAGCGATAATGGCTATGACCACTTGCCCGCCGCCATCACCCGTTTAACGCGCCTGCGCTATTTGAACGTAACTGATAATCAACTGGCTGATTTGCCAGAAAATTTAGGGGCAATGCAGGGATTAATTGAACTGCGGGCGTATCGCAATCCCTTAAAAAAACTGCCCGATTCAATCGGCGCATTGGCGAATTTGCGCGAACTCCATTTAGATGATACGCCGCTGACATACTTACCGGAGACAATTGGGGAATTACAAGCATTGCGCATGTTATCGCTGCGTGGTTGCCACCTCAAAATATTGCCCGATTCAATCGGCAAGTGTACGCGCTTACGGCATCTGGATTTACGCGCCAATCCATTGACAATGCTGCCGGATGCGTTGCTGAATTTGCCCGAATTAGAAAAACTGGATTTACGTTGGGCGCACGACTTAATATTGCCCGCATGGTTAGATGAGCTAGAAGCACGCGGGTGTCTTGTATTTGTGTAACGCCAGTAAGGACATGCAAGGAAAATCCTGTACACACCTCTTTAACGGACGTTATCCTTACTGGTTTTATGTTTTTCGATGACCCGTAATGCTTCTTCCAAAGTCATCGTTGGCACAATGCGGTCTTGCAAGCCCCGCAACCGAATGAGGACAGTCATCATAAAACTCAAGAATATATTACCAATCGGAATAATTTGGGCTGCATTCGGATGAGCTAAAGTCGTCTTAATGGCTTTTTCCATGATAGAAATAACATCTGACGGAGGTTTTAAATTCTCTTCGGCAGTCGTCACGAGATAAACTGGATGGGATACCGATTGCATCATATCTACAATGGCTGTCACTGAAGAAAAAAACTCGTCGTTGCTTACTGTTCCCGATAATGTTTGAAAAATAATGGTCTGGTCAGCATCGTACCAGCGAATTTTTATGCTCATATAATCCCACTCTTATGGTCATTTTTCATGCTTTATTGTAACGTCAAATCCTCTGGAATAAGAATAAGATCTGTATAGGTGCCATCCGGTAAAATAAAAATCAGCCCCATTTGTTTCATGCCGTCGTATTGCCCAATTTTTAGTAAATAATTGCCGGATGCTGGCAGCGAAAATGTGAATCGCTGCGCCAGCACATCCTGCATATGCCATTGCGCGGTGGGGATAGCCACACCATCTAGGACTGCCACTCTTTCGCCAGCCGCATCGAACACATGGGCAGTCGGCGTAAAGGCAGTATCCGCGATAGCAGCTATCGGCGCGGTGACTTGCCAATACGTATCCAGCGTTATATCGGCGTTGTTTTGTGCAATATGATAGCCGCGCAGCATAAGCCATGTTTCGCCGGAAATCGGATACGGCGTGATATTGTCTGGTAAGGGGCGTTCCCCAATAACAGGCGCGAAACGGTCTATGGTGATGAAGGTGGCATCCGGTAAGGTAAGCGTTGCCACCCGGTCAGCGAAAGGTGGCACAATGGCAGCGGCATCGGGGGGATGTGCCACAATATATAAGCCGCCTGCTGCTGGAATCTGTGTAGCATTCGGCGCGGTAGTATGACGATAAACCGGGAAAGGCTGCGCGGCAAAACTATTCAAAATGTATTCGTCCACATCGGCAAAAACCACGCCGCCATCTGGCAAATAATCATGAATGATTTGCCCCAATTGTAAGCCCCATTCCAGCGATAATGCTCCTAATTGGTGTGCGCCGGGGATATGCGCCGTTTCTTGATAATAGCGCGTGCTGTTGATGCCCATCAGCACGCCATATGGCACAAGCAACCCTATCAAGCCAATACCGATGAGTCGCAAGCGTGACCGCAGCACCCAAACGATACTATATGCTGCCAAGCCATATCCGGCGGGCAATGTCACTAGCAAATAATAGGGATGCACCGGACTGGCGTTATATGACATAGTCGCTATCGGCACGAAAAACCACACCAACAAAATCAGCAGCGCCGCATGATTATGAGACTGTTTATTGGGATTAAACATCTCACTATTGCCTATAGCATGGTGAGTCCCATGTCGCTTTGCCAAACTGTGACGCGGGGTGTGGTGAAAAAGAAAGTCGGGTATGCGTAAGATTGTCAACAGCGCCAAGCCTGTGCCAATTGCCACCAATATTTCCATGATGGGCGCGGCAATGTTCCCGGCTATGGCGTGACGCAACTCCGAATCTTGAATAGGTGCTTGCGTGCCACGCGCAATCTCATAATCTCGACCCGAAACGAGCCGCAGCGCATGATTCAGCGCATCGGGTTTAAGCTGTGCTGTGGCGGTATTCTCCACAAATTGCGTCACTCGCCCCGAAAACACCTGCTGCTGCATCACCAACCCGCCAAGGTAAACAGCACTGACTGCCCCAAAAATAAGGATGCCTAAGCCGAATGCCCACCACACAATCCGCCGCCAAAAAAACACTGTCAGCAGGGTGAGAGGCAGCAGCAAAAAATAACTGATTAGCACCATTTGCGACATGATAGTGAGCAACAGCAACGCCCACAACAGCCGCCGCCCCGGTTGTTGCACGCGATTCAGCAGTACCGATGTGAATGCCCAGAAAAAAAGACTCACGCAAAATGGCATTAAGCCCGGATGCCACGATAAACGGCTGTATTCAATCAGCCAAGGATTCACTGCCATGATTGCTGCTGCTATCAAAGCGCCTGTTGTACTTATCATCGGTTTTAGAGCGCGATACGTGATAAATACCGCCAGCGTATTCAGCGCAATAATCGCCATATAAACGGCGATAATGCTGCGCGTAAAGCCCATCAACGGCACAAACAGGTAGCTCATCAGCGCCGGATGTGGCACTAACACCGATGATTGCAAACCAATTATCGGCAGTTCACCATAGTGCAGCGTGTGGAGGGCTTGCCATACGGAATGAGCATGGTCAATATTGTGTTCAATTTGCAGAAAATACTGCCAACGCAGTGCTGCCGCTACAAGGAGGATACAGGCTAAAACAGCACGCGAATAGGATAGCGGGCGCAACGATACAAACTCCTAGAGCAGGATATGTATCGTTACATTACCATATACACGCACCATAGGCACAGAGGCAATAATATATTTCATCGTGAATTACATGCTGATGTAGCCCATCATGCTAAAATATATTTCGTTTTAAATTACGACACTCAAGTTAAACTTCACTCGTATCAATTTTCCAGATGAGCATGGCTTCACCGACTAAGGGTTGTGCCACTGCCAGAATAATCGTGCCAGTGCTGCCCGCTTTTTCGTAGGCAAGCGTCAACGCTTCCGGCAGCGTTTTGCGGTGGGCAACATCGGCATGAAATTGGCGGGCAGTGTGCAGCGCGTGGTCTGCATCGGGAAAATGAATATTAGGGTGAATATCCGTTTCCGTCAGAATCAAGCTATCAGCTTTGGCTGCCAGCAATTGATACACCGCTGGATAATCGCGGTCTCTTGGCACGCCTGCAATGATAACCAACGGACGAGTCAGCCGTGATTCTAGGCTTTCCAATAAGATGTGAGCCGATTTAGGGTTCACCGCCCCATCCACATACACTGCGGGAGTAGCCTGCAATTTTTGTAATCTGCCAAACCATTGGGCTTGCTCTAAACCACCGCGAATACGCTCAATATATTCAGGCGACCCGTGCGAAATGCCTTTTAAGCGTCCGTGTATATTGCCTGCTGCCTGCACCGCCAAGGTGATATTTTCGGCTTGGTAATGCCCCAAGAATGGCACTTCAATATCGCCATAGCGTTGCAAATGAATCCGCATTCCTTGCGACGTATCTTGCACAATTTCGGCAGTATCTTGGCTGGAAAACCAGAAAAATTCAGATTCTTTTGCATCTGCCTCGCGCTGAATCACTTCTAACACTTCGGGCGCTTGCGCTACACTGTAGACGTAACTGGCAGGCTTGATGATACCGGCTTTATGCCAAGCGATGCGGTCAGTCGTCGCGCCTAAATACTGGGCATGTTCCAGCACAATCGGCGTGAATAGCGACACCATATTCGGCACAAGCGCGATGTCATCAAAACGCCCACCACGCCCCACTTCTAATACCGCCGCATCCACCTCGTTTTCGTTGAACCATTGCAGCGCCATCAACAAAAATATCCCTTGTGGGCTTATATATTGGGTATCCGTCAGGCGGTCAATTTCGTCATCAATGAAGGGCGCAAGGTCAGACAAAATTCGCAAAAAATCGTCTTGTGGAATCACCTTGCCATTAATGCGAATACGCTCATACCAAGTGACAAGGTGTGGGCTGGTCATCATGCCGGTGGTATGCCCCAAACTGTGCAGGAGTTTTGCCGTAATTGCCGTGACCGACCCTTTGCCCTTGCTGCCCGTGACGACGGCATATTCGCGTTTTTTATCCAGCAAGCGCGTGGCAGTCAATAATTGTTGTGTCGGTGTGGTATCGCGGGTATTTTCATCTAAGCCACGGACTTTTCCTTGTAAACGCCGATGCGTTTTAAAGATATAGTCGAGGGCGGCTGCTTCTGTGGTGAAACGCATTTCTTAGATAGCCTTACAAATCATGACAAATGTCAATTATGAGGCGTTATTATACGGCGGCATTCAACAGAACAGCAGGGCATGTATGAACATCTTAAGGTTAGAACATCAGGAAATATCATATAGTGAAGGCATTGTTTTATCACCCATTTTTGATGTAAAGAGGCTCTCATGGCTATCTTCGTCGAATGGTATGACGAGACCCAAACAATTTTAATGTTTCGACTGCAAGAAAAATGGGAAATGAAAGATGTTTTTGAGTCACGTTTAGAGGGCGATAAACTGATGGATACCGTGAATCATCCGGTCTATATCTTTTTTGATACCTCCCTAGGCTCCGTCTTGCCTATTAATCCATTCAGGATAGCACGCCATAGCATCCCACTCCCTGATCATCCCAATACTTGTTTGCCGCTTTTTCTGATTTGCCCACAAGCCGTCTTTCGCAATATTATCCATGCTCTACAACGCATTTATCCCTTGTTTGCAACGCGCTGGGTTGTGGTTGCTAGTATAGAACAGGCGCTCCAAGCCATCGAGAAATCCCCGCAATCACGGTAGATTAGTGTTATAATCCTTGCTGTAATGTGAATTGTGCCGACGAAGTGGGCATTATGATGATTCTTTTGCGATGGTGGTGGTGGTGCGGGCTGGTCTTATTTTTAAGCGGTTGCAACTTAAGCGAAACACCCTCCCAAACTCCCCTTCCTGCCGCTGCGAATACCCCTAAATTAGTGGTGGCATGGGTAGAAGCGGGCAACCTGATGGTGTGGCAGCAAGGTGAAACGCTACCGCGCCGCGTTGCCAGCGGTGGTGTCGTGCGCCCGTATATCGCGCCCGATGGACAGCAAGTGGCATTCACGCGGGGTCCCAATGGTGCGCCTGATTCACTATGGATGGTGGATATTAATGGCACTGCCGAACAGAAACTCGTCGGGGATGGGTCGCCATCGCGCTATCGAGAAGGACAAATGCAAATTGGCGATGTGGTTTGGTACGATAACACCATTCTGTATCTGAATACGCTTGCCCAAGCAACACCCGCCTTTAAGCCTGTTAACGAATTGTATCGTGCCAATACCCGCACGCGCGAAGTCGCCCTTTTACTCAATCCCGGCGAAGGTGGCAGAATCAGCATTAGCCCGGATAAACAGCAGATTGCCGTTGTCTATCATGGCACTTATGGGCGGCAAGATGGGCGTATCCGCGTGATTGACCCGTTGGCACAATCTGACCCGGTAGATTTGTTGTATTTTATTGGCGTGGCAAGCGGGTCACATTTGGCATTTTATCCCGAAGTGTATTGGCTACCCGATAGTTCGGCGGTGTTGGCAGCGATTCCCGATGCCGATTTGATTTATAGTGATACAGCGGCTGCCGATGAAGTGCCTCTCACGCGCTTATGGCGTTTGCCTGTGGCAACTCCATCTGACCGCGAATTGATTGGCAGCGTGCGAGCCAGTTTTTTCGGGCTACCGCGCTGGTCAAATGATGCTTCTCAGATGACGTATGTACAACGCCAGCCCGGCACGAATGATTTTACGGTGTTGTTGGCAAATACCAGTGGCGAAGCTACCACGCCATATTTATCAGGCGAAGCTGGCACGCTTGAGCAACCCACTTGGATTCCGGCTAGCACGCAATTTTTTTATACTTTAAGCAATGCTGGGTCAGTGTATCGCGGGGCTTTAGATACGGATGCAACACCGTTATCGCCCGAAGTGGTGTTTACCCCACTGTTTGTCAGCACTGATATGTTCGTCTTTGCAACCCCGGCGGCAGTGGCGGCGGATGGTGTACAGTTGCGTTATGCTCGCCTTGGCGAAGCCTCACAGCCGATTGGCAGCACACCGAAAATTCCGCTGTTTGATGCGCGACTCATCATTGAGTCATCATAGTGATTAATTATAAAATATAAAAGAACCTTGAAAATGTGAAAGTGATATTTTTTCATGTCCACCGAACCCTTGCCTTCATGGACGCTAGACGATTGGCTTAAGGCAGTGGGCGCTACCATTACATCCATAGACGCGCGATTAAAAATTGAGGGGTTTAAAGTCAGAAGTTTTTTGTACGAATCGCGCCGCAAACGCCAAACTATTCAGTCGCGGGAGATTGCCTTGGCATTCATCCGCGAGCTTAATGCCTTCGCGCTGGAAAATGATAGCCCAGTCATGTCGTGCCAGAATTTGGCACGTCATGCGGAAATGTTTTTGTCTTCCAAAAAGATTTGCCGGATGGATTTGGGCGGTTTGCGCCAAGATGAGTTTGATAGCATTTGCAGCGATTATCAATCGCTTGGTAAGTCATTCCCTTACGATGCTATCATTCAGCGCGTGCAGCCGGCACCACCAGCGAAACTTTTTGGGCGCGAACAGGATTTAATCCATCTTCAGCACCTCCTGCACGATTATCCCCTCAGCGTGATTAGCGGTGTCGGTGGGAATGGCAAAACGGCGCTGGCGTGGCATCTTATCCAGCATCTCCAACACGCCGAAAAACCGCTGTTCCAGCAGTTTGATTGGGTGACGGATAAACGCTTGGTCTTTGACTTGAGTCAGATTATGACTCCCATCAGACCGCTGGACAATGACCCCGTATCCCTGCCGACGCTGCTGCGAAGTATGGTTGTGCGCTTCCATTGGGCAGATTTGTATGGCATGAGCGATGAGGACTTGTTCAACGAATGTGCGCGGCGGTTGCAGCAGCAGCCATATTTGCTGGTGGTAGATAACCTCGAAACGGTTGAAAATCATCAACAATTGGCGACCTATTTGCTGCGGTTGTTAGGGGTTGGCAACGGGAACACCTTGCCATCGCGGGCATTACTCACATCGCGCCACAGCTTAGAGATGCTCGGTTGCGGCAATTGGCGCTTGCAAGGCATCGAAGACAGCCAGCGCATCCCGTATATTCAGTATCTGCAACCAACGATTAATTTTCCGACGCTCGACCCAAAACAACTTGAACAATTAGCCGAGTCCACCTGTGGCAACCCCCTATTTATTCAGCTTGCGCTGCAACGTTACGCTTTAGCGCCGCAGCAATTCACCCAAATTTTGCTGGATTTGCATCATGGCGATACAGCTTTCCAGTATATTTTTGCGCCGTTGGTGGAAGATTTACACACTCAGCATTATGAGGCGTATTGGCTGGCAATCTGTATAGCCCAACTGCCCGTGATTCATCAGACCAATTTGCGGGATTATTGGCTAGAAAAATTTACCGATGATAAACAGCATGAGGTTTATTTCCGGGCATTGGGGTTGCTGCGCCAGCGCATGATTATCGAAATTCGTGGCGACGAAATCATCATGCATCCTTTGATTAAAGGCTATCTCAACGCCCGTGATTAACCAGCCCGCTACTTCGCCCCGTAGCATCATTCAGCGCGTGGATTGGCAAAATCTGCTGAAGGCGCATTCGCTCGTCAAAACTTGCCAAGTGGTTGCCGGGATTCAACAGTATAAACGCCTGCTGTTGGGGCAATTTGTGCGCTATTTTTATGAAGGGCAATGGGGTTACAGCGATGACTCGGCGGAAATTTCGCTCAATTGGGCGTGCGTGTATCTGGCAGAATATTACATGCGCGAATGCGTTTGGTCAGATTGGGTGGTATTGTATCGGCAGATTTTGCCGGAAAGTTATCGTTTTTCGCCCCTGTGTCGCTCACGCTTGATGAGCATTTCCGGGTGGGCGCAGCTTGCCTATTCACGTTCTGGGCTGGATACCCTGCTTGCAGACCAATATGCCGCCCTGCGGACATGGGCAACCACACCCGAAACAATGGCACATCATTTCACCCTCATCGGCATCATCCACCGTCGCCAAAATCGCCCCCAAGAAGGCGAAGACATGCTGCGGCGGGCAATCCAGCATTTTTCACTAGATACCGATACGTTTTATGCCATCAATGCCCGCGATTATCTGGCGGGTTTATACGCAGCTTATCAGAACGAGATTCCCGGCTATGCTGAAAAAGCTGAACAACTATATCAGGAAATCAAAGCGATTTTGGTGCAATATGGCGATGGCACGGATACGGAAGAACAACATTATAATCAGGGTTGGTATTATCTGGAAAAAGCCAATGGGCAGCGCGACACCATGCTACAAGCGTTGGCATGGTTTGAACGCGGCGAAGCCAGTATGCGGCAGCATGGGTTGGTGTTTGAGCAAAGCCTGAATCGCTACGGCAAGGCAGCAGCGTATCTGTTCCTGAAAGAATATGACAATGCCATCGCAGAAGCAAATGCGGCGTTGGCAGTCTTTTGGAATAACGGTAGCGATTTACTGCCCACATTGTTTTCGCGGCGTCCGGTTTCAGTGGTGTATACAGCCGTGTGCCTAAAACTGCTGGCACACATTTACGAAGAAAAACAGCTTTATGTGCTGGCGCTGGATTATGCGCGGCGGGCATTAAAATGTCATGATGATTTTGATATGCCCATAGAACGTCGCCATTTATATACCACGCTTTCGCGGCTTTATCGCCAGTTGGGGCAAAGCGACGACGCGCAGCAGTGGGCGGCACGGGCAGAGATGTAAAAGGATGATGCCAATCGTATCACGTAGACTTAATGCGGAAAAATTGACTGCCGAATCGCTG
Source organism: Anaerolineae bacterium (assembly GCA_022842885.1). Classification (GTDB taxonomy): domain Bacteria; phylum Chloroflexota; class Anaerolineae; order Aggregatilineales; family Phototrophicaceae; genus JALHOR01. Next base: position 109,917 of record JALHOR010000001.1, on the reverse strand, counting down.
CTAACCGCTGTTCAATTACCCCTTGGTCATGCGCTGAATAGCTGTCAAATTCCACAGGCAGTTCATCATAATCCACCAATTGCTGCCAGAGTTTAAGTGCAGTAAACGTTTGTTGGTACACTTGCCCCAAATCCAGCAGTACCGCGTCATCATGCGCCAATGGCACACGAATTATCGGAATCGCATCATCTACGCCAAAACCAAAAATATGGCTTTGCCCAATTTTGGTGTTCGGCGTGGGGTCATTGACGATAATCCAGTACGGAAAGGCACTCTTATCACCATTTAAATACGATGGCATTTTTTTGAGCAAGGGGCGTGTGGTATGCAAATAATCAATTTCAACCAATTTTAAGCCGCCCTGCAAGGTCTCTTGGCGCTTTTGCAAGTAATGAAGATAGTGCGTGTGCGGCGGTTTATTTGCCGGAGACAATAATTCTAAGCGGGTAATGGGTGTTCCGGGAACTTTGCCCCCGGTCATACGATAGATAACCACCGCCAATGGTGTTTCTTCCAAATCAAACGTTTCTTCCACAGCCAATGTCAAAAGAGGTGCCAATACGGCGGCTTCTGATACTGCCCCTATTCCAGTGCGATACACGCTAATATCTGGAATAGTTGCCGTGCGCGATGAGGTGAAGTCATCATGATAGGCGATGAGTTGCAGCGATTTTTCAGCAACGGCATAATAATTATCCGGCAGATTTTTATCCAGCGTGCGGGCAATTTCGTTGATATGGTCGGCGTGAAATGCTTCCCAACCACCACCTGATTGCTGCAAAAAACTATTGAGATGAGGATTAATCCCCGGAAATTGATTGGTTGCGGAACGCCTGACCATGATGCTTACCCATCCATCTTGAGCGCGAAAATCGTGTTGCCGGATGCTACATACATGATGCGCTGTGCCGGTTCAACGACAACATCGGCGACCAGTTCAAAGGCTTGGTCTTCAAACACTTGGTATTGCGCCATAAAGGTGCCGGAGTGCGTCGTTTCGTACACGGTTTGCGCGGGCTGATTGATAATATAAATCGTCTTGCCAATGGGACTATCATTCAAAAACATGCTGTGTGCCGAAAATTCGGTCAGGGGCATATCAGCGAAGGCAAAGGGTTGGGCATCGCCCGATAAATATGCCTGCATCACCCCATCGCCCTGCAAAATATACACCGTGCCAATGCCAGTCGTGGTGATGTCAAAATCTACGGCATTGGTCAAATTCGGGCGCACGCTGCCCGCAAAATATTCCGTTGGTAGCCCTTGGTAATCGCCCGCCGTGATTTGATAACGCCAAATTTGGTTCGCGCCGGGGTCTAGCACATACAGATTGCCATTCCACAGGGTAATACGTACGGGATTTTGCCATGTCTCGCTACCCAAAACGCGCTGTGCTTCGCATTCCATAATGAACTGCGGCAAACAGCGCACAACAACGCCCGTTCTATCCAATGCCAATACCGCCCCGGCAACAGTAGCATCATAATCAATATCCACAATATCCCCGACGGTGAGACCATCTACGGTAGTGCCGCGCTGCATCCGGGTGATAGGCTGCGGTAAAGAGCGCGTTGTCACGCCATCTGCGCCAATTTGCACGCGATACACGAGGCTGTTCTGACTATCGAGCGCGTATAAATCCAAGCCCTGCAACACAAGGCTTTTCAGGCGGGCATCAGGAAAAGAGGCTAACACGGTGGCATCGCGGCGGCTAATTTCGTTCACGCGGTCAATGACATTGCGCCCTTCTGCCAACAATGCCGCAATTGCCGGGTCATTCTCGCGCAGCGTTTCGCAGCTACGAGTCACTTCTAAGGTGGCTTCCCACGCCGCTAGGACACTGCCCGGCGTGCTAGAATCAACAGTGCGGGCAAATGCTGCGGCTTCGCTGGCACGATTTAGACAGGCTTCAAAATCGCTCACGCCAATTTGCCCTGACCACGCCACCACCACAATCATCACAATCATCACGGGCAGCGCAATCACCGCTGCCATCAAAAAAGTGGGTGATAAACGCGGACGAGTCGAATCGATGGGGCGAGCAAATAATTTCCCGGCAACTTCACCCAACGCGCTGACACTCTTGCCTGCCGATACTACCACCTCACCCGTTTGCTGGCGCAGATGGTGGTCAAGGCGGCGGCGTTCTCGTTTGGTCAGGATGGGGGTCGCTTCGGTGGCGATGGGTGTGGTGGCTTGCTGTGACCGGACTGCCGCAATTTCCGTCGCAATCATGGCAGTGGATTCGCCCGTAACCACCGGCACCGGCACCACCACTTCCGGCGGTACCAATTCAATCGCCATCAAGCGCACATTCGACAACACCACTAATTTGAGGTCATTTAAGACTTGTTCCAAATTTGCCGTGACCAATGCCTGTGATAATTTGTCTACGGGAATTTCCGCCAACGCCGAATCTGCCATCAACAAGCGTGTGCCGCTATCCACCACGAAACGCTTCATGTGTACCATGGGAATCGGCTGCACCCCTAACGGGGGTTGATAGAGCATTTCATCGTTGGTGATGTCTTCAGGATAGGTGAGCGTTTCGCCACTGTAGCGCAAGACGGCGACTGCCGCCCCGACGCGGGCAATGTATAATTCGTCGTTGCGTAAAACGGCGCATAACATGCTGGCTTCGTAATGCCGCCGCCCACTTTGATTATGTTCATACAGATTATTATTGAGCGTATTGAAAACATCGCGCAGTGCCGCCGTCACACTACCGGTCACGCCAAAAAAACGCTCGGCTGCCATCAGCGCCATTTGTTCATAAAATGTATTGGGCGCTAACGTGCCAGATGGCGCGACCAGCGCAAAAAACGTGTCAAATTCGCGTCCACGGGCGGCTCTGCCGGGGGCAACTTCCACTAATGCGCCCGGCGGTGTGGTCTTAATCATCTTGCCGCCCACGACGTATAAATGCCCTACCAATGCCTCTAATTCAAACGGCATTCAACCCACCTCATTTTGAACCCAATGGATAGTTGTATTCTACACTTTGCTGGCAAAAGAGACAGGGAAAGGCGTTCTATTTGGGTTGTGCTTGCGTATGGTGCAGTGCAATATCACGGATTTGGGTGGGCAGAATCGGCTTTAGGCGAAATTCGGTTAAGGGGCGGTGCAGGGCATATTTTTCATAATCGCTGGCAGAACTGGCAATCACCACATAAGTCGACCCTAGGCGCGGCTGCGTGGCAATATAATCTAAGACCTGCACGCCATTGACGTGCGGCATAAGCATATCCAAAAATATCAGGCGGGGCGTATGCGTGGTGAGCAAGTCTATCGCCTCTTGCCCATTTTTCGCGGGCAATACAGTTAAACCAATGCTCGTTAATATCCGGTCATAGATATAGCGTAGCGCCGCTTCATCTTCAGCAATCAATACTTCGTGGCTTATCACACCAAACAACCTGAGACTCTATGAATAATTGAGGATAAATGAGGATATACCTTCGCAACGATTGTATATCACGCTTTCAGTATATGGGGAAATTGGCAGATGGGCGTAAACACTTGGTTGGAGTGTGGCTGAGGTTATGTTGAGAAAACGTTTAAATCAGCGGGATACCCAGTCGGGTATCCTTAGACTTTGGCACGTTTTCTGGAACAATGCCCAAAAATTTACCCGCCCCATTTGGGAAAGGGTTTCTTCAAATAGCCAAAGTCCAAAGGTATGTGGCTATTTGCCCTTATCATGTTTTGATACTCATTCATAACCTAATTATAAATTGGATATGATTGACTTGGAGACGGCAAATCTCACAAATACTGCTGCACCGTATCCAACAGGATTTTGGCGCTGGCAGGCTTTGCCATGAAACCATCGCAGCCTTCCTCCAGATATTTCTGGCGATCCGATTCGCCAGTATCTGCCGTGAAAGCCACAATCGGCGTGCTACCCAAGCCCGGCAGTGCTTTGATGCGTTTGGTCGCTTCAATACCGCTGATGTCTGGCAAATTGATGTCCATGATGATGAGGTCAGGCTGTTCGCGTTGGGCTGTTTCGACGCCAGATAACCCGTCTATTGCACCAAATGCTTCATACCCGCCAACATGATTTAAAATACGCAGTACCAAATCCATGTTCTGCGGATTATCTTCGATATACAAAATGCGATGTGTCATAAACCTGTAGATGTCCTTCAAGAAAAACTTGTGTTGACCTGTGCCACTGGCGGCAATTGCCAACATGTATCACGAATTTGGCAGCAAAATCAAGCCAAAAATTGTTTTTGGGTAACGTCTGGGACTATTCGCCTAATACACTCACCAACTTATCCAATAAGATATTTTTGCTGACTGGCTTGGAAATATAGCCGTCACAGCCTGCCGCAAGGCAACGTTCCTCATCCCCGTACATAGCATTGGCGGTCAGCGCCAAAATCGGGACACTGGATTGAGCTTTGATAATACTTGTCGCTTCCAACCCATCAATATCGGGCAGGTTAACGTCCATCAGGATTAAATCGGGCTTTTCGTTTAATGCCAACGCAATCCCGGTATTGCCATCTTCGGCTTCTAGGACTTCATAACCATGATGCACTAGAATTTTGCGGACGAGCCGCATATTCTGCGGATTATCTTCCACACATAAAATGCGTTTGGGCATTTGTGCTTCCCTTACCCTATCATTATTGAGGGATAAGCTGGGATTATTAATCATGACCAATTGCTTGCTCCCGCCCCACTTGACGAATTGGAATCTACAGCCTGCCTGTTCATCGGATGGGCTGTAGCCTGTTTATAGTATAGGGTCACTTGTGACCAAATACCATAAAAATTATCCACTATTCGCCTTCACCTTCGCCTACGGGTTCATTACCTGTGGTAATGCTTGTCCATTCCGGTTTATCGCCGCGCAAATGCCCATACAGCGGGCTTTCGTTCCGCAAAATATCAATGAATAACGCCATATCGGATACCGGCAAAAAAATAGACCCGGCATGATTTGCCAAATCCACATGTGGTTTGGGAATAGGGCTATCTGCTGTTAGGAAAAAGACTTCCAAACGATATTGAGCATCACCATTGATGGCAGTACCCGTGCAGCGCACAATCCCGCGTATTTTGGCTTTGATGCCCCCAAAATCGCGTTCCTCAAGCTGCCGTAAAATCGTCATATATTCTTTGATTTCAAACACTGCCACAGGTAAATCTGCTGGGTTTGCCATGGGCTGTCGCTCCTCATGCTAAATGGAATGAACTATGTGGCGATTGTACCGCGTTTTGCTCATTTTCGTTACGCTTGACCTGCGAAAATTAAGGGCTTTGTTCGTCTCTAAAACAAGCGGGCAATCCGCAGTTCAAAAGCACCGCCGGATAAATAACCATTAACGCGCACGGTATAAGTGCCATCATCTGGCAGCAGCGCCATAAAATCCGGATTCAGGGTTGCGCCGCTGTCATCGCCTTCTGCAATCACCGTGCCATCCGGCGCGATTAAAACTGCTACGGGGTCAAGCCCGGCAGTGCTGGCTTGCACTTGAATCCGAATGCGCTGCCCGATTTCGCCCTGAAAAGTATAAAAACGATATTCATTTTGGTCTACGGTATCGTTCATCACTGCCAGCGTCACTTGTTCCGGTACAGCGGTGGCGGTGGGGGCTGCCTGCACATACCGCCATAATAATGTATACAACCCTTGATTCACCCCGGCGGCATCATGCACTTTGATAAGGTAAAGCCCAGATGTCTGTATCGCAACGTAACGCAGCAATGCCGCCCCATTGCCACCGCTATCATCATCTTTTGCCAGCGATGTGCCTCCGGCAGTCACCAGTTCGACCACTGGGTTAAGCCTGCCGCTGCCGGGACTCACGGCGATAGTGATGGCATCCCCGGCGTTCAGTGGCACTTGCCACACATCGCGTAGCCCCGGTTGTAAAAGACTGCCTTCGGTGCGTTGTTCGGCTGCGACGATTCCGCGAAAAATATCCGTATGCGCCGCACCAATGCCATACGACAACGCAAAACTACCTGTTGTCCCACCCTCGGAAGTGACAATTAAAAAATAAATTCCGGTTTCATTCAATGGCACTGCCGTCATTAAAGCTGCGCCATCGGCGTTAGAGGTGGTGCTTTGGGCGGTAGCAATAATTTCGCCGCCGGGATTAAACAATTCTACCATTGGGCGCAAGCCAGTTCCGGCAGCAGGACGGACAATGATAGATGCCGTATCGCCCGCCATGCCCGCAAATGAAAATCGCTGAAAATCACTAGGACGTTCCAATGTTCCGTTGATAGGAACATGACTTTGCAAGCGCCCGCCGCTGGGCAAAAAGGCAATGGTCGGCGTCGCATATGCCTGAGTCGGCGTGGCAGTGGGCAGAAAAATCGCGTCAGGTTCGACGGGCTGTACACCTTCCAGCAGTGTAAGTTCATAATCACCGGGCAAACTGTCACTGGTGGCTTGTAAGCTATAGAGTCCCGTTTGGGTGAGTCGGATATTGAATAAGCGGGCAGTTGTGCCGCCACCGCTGTCATCATCAGTTGCCAACGGTTTTGCTTGGGGGTCATACAACGTCAATAGGGGGTCTATACTTCCGGCAACTGGGCGCATGATGAGCGTAATCACCATGCCGGGCGTGCCATTAAAGGTATAAACATGCACCGCAGCAGTATCACTTAAAGTTCCGGTCAGTGTTGCGCCGGGCGTGATAGTGCTGATATAGGTTCCCAAAGTTGTATACGCCGGGGTAGGTGTAGGAATGCCCACGACAATAGGCACAGGTGTGGCAGTGGGTGGCGCATTGGGATTCGGGCGGTCAGTATCACTCAAGCCCAATTCATAGGTACCAGCACGGTCTAATTGCAAGCGTACCAGATAGACACCATTGGCAGGCAACTGTATTTCAATATCTTCGCCTTGGGCAATGCGTGTGCCAGCCATCGTCTCTAATGTTAAGGTCGCCACTGCGTCGCTCACCACCCCAATCCGAATATTTGCCCCGGCGTTGCCGCTAAACTGCCATTGATGCGTTTCGGCGGCGTCTGCCACGCTGCCCCTGATGATTTCCCAAAAAGCTAATTCTGGTGGAATCGGGGTTTCCGTTGGGAGTTGTGCCAACGTAGGTAAAGCACGATTTTCAGCAGACGATGTACAGCCGGCTGCTATGAGCAGCAGCACAACAATCAAACGCAGCATGAGTCTTTTTCGATGAATGACAACCTGTGGATTTATCCACACGATTGTACGAGCAAACAGGCAAACTTGGCAACTGTGCCATGATTGCGAATTCGGTTCTGGCGCACTTGCTGTTACAATATGCCAAAATCAAAGGAGAAGTTCTGTTGAAAATACTCAAAATTGTGTTCATGTTAGGCTTGTTGTGGATGGTAAGCATGGTCGCGGCGCAAGATATGATGATTTTTGGTGATGCTCGCCCCGATGCGCCCGAATTGGCGGCACGCGGGCAGTATGGCGTGGGTGTGCAAACGATGACCTTCACCAATCCCAATCAAATCGATATTCTGAATATCACCGCCGAAACGCCCGAACCGCGTTATGACCGTTCACTAACGGTGGAAATTTGGTATCCGGCACAAATTCCCGCTGGCGAAGCGCCTGTTATCACCTATGAGGAAACCCTCGGACGGGTTGATAACCCCGAAGCGCCGCTAGTGCCATTTACATTTGGCGGGCGGGCGCTGCGCGATGCTGAAGCCGATGCCAGCGGCGCAGCGTATCCGTTAATTGTGGTGTCGCATGGCTTTCCGGGGTCACGTTGGATGCTGACATATCTAACCGAAAATTTGGCATCCAAAGGCTATGTCGTCGTGGCAATTGACCATACCGAATCCACCTTCGGGGATGTGGCTGGCTTTCCTAGCACGCTGCTCAACCGTCCGTTGGATATTCGGTTTGTGATTGACCAGATGGCTGCACTAGGTGCCGCCGATAGCGACAGCTTTTTAGCGGGCTTGGTAGATGCTGAAAATACGGGCTTAGTCGGCTATTCTATGGGCGGTTATGGCGCGTTGAATGTGGCAGGCGGCGCGTATGGCGCAGCATATTTGCCAACATTAGGCAGCTTTGGCTTCCCCGGCGTTGATGCCTTAGCAGTAAACACCGTAGAAAATGCCGATTTCGCCGCTGATGAACGGGTGAAAGCCGTCTACACGTTTGCGCCGTGGGGGATGAATTTTGGCTTATGGGATGAGGCGAGTTTAGCTACGCTGGATGTGCCAGTCTTTTTTGTCGCTGGGTCACAGGATGATGTTGCCGGATACGAAAACGGGCCCCGCAAAATTTTTGAATTGTCCGCCAATTCAGACCGCTATTTGCTGACGTTTGAAGGCGCACGCCACAATGTCGCGCCCAACCCACCCCCGGCAGAAGCCACCACCTATGACCAGTTTATGCGCTATGGTGATAATGTGTGGGATCCTGCCCGCATGAATAACATCAATCAGCATTTTGCGACAGCATTCTTTGGCAAATATCTTAAAGCCGAAGACACCGATGCCTATTTAGACCTGATTGAAGTGGCGGCAGAGGGTGTCTATTCAGCCGCCGCTGATGGCACTTTCAATGCTGACCATACCTATTGGTTGGGATTTCAACCACGCTCGGCAGTTGGCTTGCGTTTAGAGCATTTGCCCGCCGCTGAATAAATTTTTTATGATATGCAACACGGGGCAGTGGTATATTTGCCCCGTGTTGCGTGCTGCTGCCAAGTCTTTCCTCGACAATTGTGGTCTCTCCGATTAGACTATTTGAATTATTTTCAACATTTTAACGGTAAAGCCTCTTATGACCCCTGACGACCTGAAAACCCATATTGGATTTGTGCCGACGGATGAAATTGTTGTAGAAGATATGGAAACGCTCAAAGTGTTGGCAGACCCGCTGCGGCTACGTATCCGCGAATTGATGCGCGAACCCACAACGGTCAAACTGGTGGCACAAGAATTAGATTTGCCGCCAACCAAATTATACTATCATATCAATTTGTTGGAAAAACATGGCTTAATTGTGGTGGTGGATACGCGCATCGTCTCCGGCATTATCGAAAAACATTATCAAATCGCAGCGCGGTCAGTGCGTGTCGCCCGCCATTTGCTTTCGCCCACTTCCAAAGATGCTGCCGAAGGGTTAGCCGTTACGATTAATGGCTTGTTTGAAGATACCCGCGCTGACCTTATGAAAGGGTTGCAAACAGGCGCGATTGTGCGCGATGAAGATGCCGAAGCGCACAAGGGACTTTCGCTCAATTCATTCCGGTTGATGTTGAATGATGATGAAGCCAAAGAATTTAATCATCGGCTAGAAAAGTTATTGGCTGAATATCGGGCGCGGTCAGATGCTCATCATGAAGCGAAAGACCGCGATACCCTGATGTATAAAGCCTTCATGGTGGTGTTCCCTAGCAGCCGGCATCAACGGCATGAGGAATAACATGTTTTTGGCTTTCAGTGATTTTCATAAAACTGCCTTTGTTGAGGCACAAATTTCAAATTGGAGAAAAGGATTTGTCCGACACTGACGACAATGCCCCATTGCCGAATTATCCTGAATTTTTGCTGCCTTATTTAGAGCAAATTCGCGCAAAAATTCCAGCCGATTGGGTTGATTCACCAGCAAGAAAAGGCGGGGGCTGGCGTTGGTCTGACCCTGCAAACCTCAATAATCAGGTTCGGATTGACCCCGGCAGACCCGAAGTGAGTCTATCAACCCAACAAAGAGATCATGTAGTTATCAGCTATAATGGAGTTATCGTGGGGCGTAACGGTCAAAAATTGCCTGATGGTGTTAAATCAGACCCGGAGATTGCTCATATTCCACTTCAGGAATGGTTATCATGGCAAAAATGGTATATTCCAGAGGAATAAAAAAATGATACAACATCCTTGGCGACGCGAAGAATTGTTTTACTATCTAGAGCTATTGGCTGATGTCGCTGTGGCACGGCGTACTTGGGTTGAACAAAATTTTCCAGCAGGTGTGCAACATGATTGTTTTGATTTTGCTGTCAATTTTTTGTTTGATGATACAGCACTTGCCGATGCGCCCGAAAAAACCATTGGCTTTATTCTGGAAGATGAGATTGAGATGCACGCAGTGACAGCCGTGATTCAGGCGATTGATTATGTACTGAAAATACATGGCACAAAATTGACTGATGCTCAATACCTCAACACGCCTGAATGGACACAGGTCATGGAAACAGCCCAAGTGGCGCTGGCGATATTGCGGAAAACACCTGTAAATGTTACCGGTGATTAGCCTTATCTACCTTCATGGTGGTGTTCCCTAGCAGCCGGCATCAACGGCATGAGGAATAAGGGGCAAATTTCATCTCAAATAGATGGCGGTGTGACCGGGAAGGCTGCCCGCCACAACAAGAAAAAGCCCATGCCCACCACAATCGTCAGCAATAAATTTTTGGTGCGCCAACTAACAACCAAGGCGACAATCCCCGCCACTAAATAGGCATTGGTCAATTGTAGTTCTAAGTTGCCTTGTGGCATAAGCATCGCCGGGACAACAATCGCCGTCAGCACCGCCACTGGTACAAAGCGCAGCGCCCGAATCACCTCATCAGGTAGTGTCACCCGTCCCACAATCAGCAGCGGAACATAACGTACCCCAAAAGTGACCGCCATCATGCCTAAAATTAAGAGGATTTCGTTCATCGGTTGGCTCTTTGTGTTGGTAAATGTTGTCTGTGGAACTATTTTATAACACACTCCCAAACAACCACTCAATGAGTCCATCGGGCAAAAATCCCCCAATTGTCGGGGGAAAATAATATCTAAAAACCGCTATACTCAAAACAATGATTACATTATGCTGGAGACCTGTCATGAAACGCCTGTTGATATGTGCGCTGCTTTTGCTGTTAGCGTTGCCCGTGGTCGCGCAAGAAGAACTCACCGAAACACAATTAGAATGGCTGACCTATGTTCAAACTGCGATGGATAATACGCTGACCTTGGAGAGTTACAACGCCGATGGCAGCATGATTATGTCACAACAAATTGTGCCAAGTGCTGGTGCGGAAGGCATGGTCAATGTGAATCAGATGATTGAGCAAACCATGCAAGGGCAAGTCTTGATAGGCGATGCTGAAAATATCGCTGTCAACATGACAATGGAACAGGACATCACCGTAATTATGCCCGGAATGCCCGAGACCAATGTCACCCAGACGTTGGAAATTATCGTCGTTGAGGGCAACTTGTACATGCGCTTTAGCAATTTATCGGCAGAATTGGCGAATGTTTTCCCTGAAGGCTGGGTCAACCTGAACGAAAATCCCAATGCGTTTCCCGGTTCTAATGCGATTGTTGCCGACCAATACACGCAAGCTCTCCAAGCGAATTTGGCACTGACACTGACGGAAGAACTGGTTTTGGACATCACCGAAGGCGAAGAAACTGAATTGGATGGGCAGACAATGCGCGTTTTTGAAATTGAAATTAACACGCCAGCATTGTTCGCTACGGATGCCATGGGGACGGCTTTAAGCATGTTTGATTTTTCGGCATTTGGGATAGATTCCGAAGAAGCACAGGCAGTCTTCGGCGAGAAATTACAAATGCAATTGCTGGTATACATTGGGGTAGATGATGAATGGGTGCATTACCAAGAATCGCAGGTAACGGTTGATGAACTAGATATGAGCAGCATGTTGAATCAAACAGCACCCGTGTATCTTTCGCAGCAGATTACCACCGTCATCACCTATAGCGAGTTTAATGCGCCCGTCACGATAGAAGCCCCTATCGAAGAATAAGGGCGACGGAAAATACATAAACCGCCAAAGCACCAAAAACGCCAACCTAAAGAACAAAAATCATCGGCGCGTTTTTGGTGTTTCTTTACAGTGCAAGCAACCTCTTTTCATGCGTTTACGCTTGCTGCTGCCGGATATTTGCCGTTGGTGTGTGTACTAACGCCTACTTCCGGTAGCCAGCCCCCTGCATTATCACGCACCAGTTCTGCCAGCATTGCCACAAATGCCGGATGGTTATTCAAACAGGTGGCAAGATGATAATGGTCGCCATGCCCACCGGCTTCTTCAAATGTTTCGCGCCCTTCATTGCCCAATTCATCCAACGTTTCTAGGCAATCCGTGACGAAACCGGGCGAAAAAACCAACACCCGTTGCTGACCACTTTTTGCCAGATGTTCAATTGTGGCATCGGTATACGGCTCAAGCCATTTTTCGGGACCGAAACGCGATTGAAAACTGAGGCACCATTGGTCATCTCGTAACTTTAAGGCGTTGACGAGATGCTGCGCGGTCATTTCGCATTGCTGGCGATACGGATCGCCCGTGGCAATATAGCGGGCTGGAATACCATGAAACGTCATCATGATTTTATCGGGTTGGGCGGGCAGGGTATGGAGCGTCTCGCGGAGGTGCTGTGCCATCGCGCCAATATAGCCGGGATGAGCATAATATGGCGCGATGAAACGCAGCGTCGGTATGTTCCGTTTGCGCTCATGGAACAACGGGCAGCGCCGCCCGGCAGCCGCCTTATAAACCGCATCATAAATCGAACCGGTTGTGGTGGATGAAAATTGCGGGAACATCGGCAAAATCATAATGCGGTCAATGTCTTCTTGGGTCAGCGTATCCATTGCCGATTGAATAGACGGATTGCCGTAGGTCATACCCGCTATCACACGATAATTTTCACCTAAAAGTGCCTGTAATGCGGCAGCCTGTTTTTGCGTGTAGACCAGCAGCGGCGAGCCTTCTGGCAGCCAAATCCGTTCATACAATTTGGCTGACCGACGTGGGCGCGTATTCAGGATGATGCCATTCAGGATAAGCTGCCAAATAAACGGGTTGTAATCAATCACGCGCATATCGGATAAAAATTGCTTCAGATAGGGGCGGAGCGCCTGCGGGGTGGGCGCATCGGGCGTGCCAAGTTGTGCCACCAAAACGCCGATGCGATTGGAGGTGGGTATCATCATCATTGCACCTTCTCTGAATATTGTTTGCCTGTTCGGTAAAATAAAATCGAACTTATAGTGCCACAAAATCTACTAAAATCTCCATAAAATTGCATATTAGTGTCAAATTTCACGGGAATAGGGGATAAATCGCGTATTTGTATTGGGTTGCTTGCAGTGGGCGTGTTATAATATCGGGCAAGCAACATATTTTTAACCAACATTAAAATAGTTAGCATCTCAATTGGTTCATATCTTAGAAAGGGTTTATTCCCCGATATGGCATCTCTAGTCTTAACCATCCGTGAAACCCTGCGGTATCGTGGCGCGGTGGGGCAATGGTCATGGGTACTGCACCGTGCTACCGGGCTAGGTGTGGTCTTTTTCCTCGTGCTGCATGTGATTGATACGTCGTGGTCAGTCTTCTATCCTGAACTGTATGAAAAAGCCTTAACGATTTATCAACACCCTTTGTTCACCATCGGCGAATTTGGGCTGGTCTTTGCTGTGGTGTATCACGCTTTTAATGGGTTACGCATCGCCATTTTTGATAACAAGCCGGAGTTATGGCAGTATCAAGAACGAGCAGCTTATGGCGTTTTGGGGCTGACCGTTGTTGTCCTCATTCCGGTGTTTATTGGGATGGCTGGGCATGTGGTGGCACACTATAACAAAGGCGATGCCTTTGTTTTGCCACTCCTCGATGTGATTGTTGAACAGCTACCCTTTTTAGCGGGTATGGTGATTGCCGCCATTGGTGCGGTGGTTCTCTCTGGGTTATATGGCATGGTAGCAGGCAACGAAAAAGCCACCGCCAGCGCCAAACTCAGCGGCAGTCCGTTAGAACGCTTCTGGTGGTCATTCATGCGCGTCAGCGGCTTGTTGATTGTGCCGTTGGTCTTGGGGCATTTGGCAATGGTGCATGTGATTCAGGGCGTATTTGATATTACCGTCGCAGGTTTTACCGTTGTTGGGACAAACTTGGTCAATGAATCAGGTACTGCGACCGAATTTGTGGCGCATCGCTGGAATTTCTTGGTGGGCGGCGTTGCAGTTTGGAAATTATATGATATTGCGCTGTTGGCATTGGTGACAGTGCATGGCTTTAATGGGCTGCGTTATGTGCTGACCGATTACACCATGCAATACCCCATTTTGCGCCGTGCTAGCATGTATCTGTGCGCGATTGGGGCGTTAATATTGTTGGGCGTGGGCGGCGCGGCGCTGCTTGGCACGATTGGTCCCGATGCCATTGCGATGGCAACCGAAGCTCGCCGGGCAATTCTCGCGGGGGGATAAGGTAAAACAGTGCTGAGTGCTAAGGACTGAGTGCTGAGTAATTGCTGTTGTTTTATCACTACAAATTGACAAAAAATGCCAAAACCAATTTAAACATCGGTTTTGACGTAGGGATATAATGACATACGCCCAATTTATAAAAACCTAGTTGGGCGTGTGGTCATAAACCCAAATTTAATGTCACAAAACAATGATTAAATAGCTAAAAGCCAATCGCTAACGGCTAACAGCTATTAAGTATGAGGAGCGAGTTTGAATGCATATCCATAAACATGAAGTGATTATTGTCGGCGCAGGTGGCGCAGGCTTGATGGCGGCACTGTATGCCAGCCAAGGCGGCGCAGATGTGGCAGTCATCAGCAAATTGTATCCCACGCGCAGCCACACTGGGGCAGCATTGGGCGGCATTGGGGCAGCATTGGGCAATATGGAAGAAGATAAACCGCTGTGGCACGCCTATGATACGGTTAAAGGCGGCGATTATCTGGCAGACCAAGATGCAGCAAAAGTGCTGGCAGAAGAAGCCGTCGCCGCTGTCGTAGAACTGGAACACATGGGGCTGCCCTATGACCGCAACGAAAACGGGCGTATCAGCCAACGGCGCTTCGGCGGGCATACCAGTAACTTCGGCGAAAAACCTGTCCGTCGCGCTTGCCACTCGGCAGATCGTACCGGACACATGATTCTGCAAACGCTGTATCAGCAATGTATCAAAAACAATGCGCGTTTCTTCGACGAATTTCATGTCATTGATTTGATTGTGAACAATGGTGTCGCGTGTGGCGTGGTAGCGGTGCAGTTATCCACAGGCGATATGCACATTTTTCATGGCAAAGCTATCTTCTTTGCAACGGGTGGTTGGGGGCGCGTTTGGCAAATTACCAGCAATGCCCACAGCTTAACCGGTGATGGTGCGGCAATCTGTTTCCGGCGCGGCGTACCAATGCAAGACATGGAATTTTATCAGTTTCATCCCACTGGCTTGTATGGCTTGGGCGTGCTGCTGACAGAAGGCATTCGTGGCGAAGGCGGTGTGTTGATTAACGGCAAGGGCGAGCGTTTCATGGAAAAATATGCGCCCAAAATTAAAGACCTTGCCAGCCGCGATGTGGTCAGTCGCAGCATTTACATGGAACTGCGTGCCGGGAACGGCATCAACGGCAAAAATTATGTTTATCTGGATATTCGCCCGGAAACCGTGAATCGTTTTCTGGCAGAGGCGGGCGAAACACGCCGGATTGATACCTCGACGGTGATTAAGGCGCTGGCAGAAACGCTTGATTTGTGCCGCACATATGCCGGGGTTGACCCTCTCACCCAACCGATGCCCATCCAACCTACAGCGCATTATGCGATGGGCGGCATCCCCACCAACATTGATACTGAAGTGATATTAGACGAAAACAAGACCGTGATGCGCGGCTTATATGCAGCGGGTGAATGTGCCTGTGTCAGCGCCCATGGTGCTAATCGTTTAGGCACCAATTCGCTGGTAGATTTGGTGGTCTTTGGGCGGCGTGGTGGCATGGTCATGGCGAACTACGTTAAAGGGGTGGATTGGACGCCACTACCGGATAAACCGACTGCCGAAATCGAAGCGGAATTTAACCGTATCCGCAACAGCAAAGGCAAACTGAAAACTGCCGAACTGCGTAACAAGATGCAGCAGGTCATGATGGATAAAGTCGGCGTGTTCCGCAAGGGCAGTGAGATTACCGAAGCGGTGGAAGATGTCAAAGCCCTCACTCAAGAATACATGACGAACATCACCATTGATGATCGCGGCTTTAAATTCAACACCGATTTGCTAGAAGCGTGGGAATTGGGTAATTTGCTGGAATTGGCGCATGTGACAGCGGTCAGTGCTGTCGCCCGCACCGAAAGCCGCGGTGCTCACAGCCGCGAAGATTTCCCCAACCGCGATGATGACCAATGGATGGTACATACGCTGGCGAAACGCTGCACGGATGATTTGTATCCTGCCGAAGTTCCGGCAATGGAATTGAATCACAAAAAAGCTGTGGATACATCACTGGCAGATCTTGACCCGCGCTTCTTGCCGAAAGAACGCACATATTAAAAACAAACCGTGCTGAGTGCTAAGGACTAAGTGCTGAGTAGAAGTCCATAGTTCATAGTCCTTAGTCTCTAGTTTTAGATGCTGAGAGACAGTGCGCTCTGTGGTGAAAAATAGCTGTAAATTGCAAATGAGCAAGAATCTCTGAGTAGGGGCGACCCTGTGTGGTCGCCTGAAGTAACTACCCCTCAGTAACTACCATCTCCAATTGGAGATGGGCTTGGGGGTGAAGCAGGAAAAAATCGCTAACAGCTTATCAAAAACCGGGAATGAATCATGGAAGTCACATTTCGGATTAAACGGTATAACCCGGAACTGCCGGGCAAAGACAAACCTTATTGGCAGGAATTCACGCTGAAAGATGTGGTGGCAACTGACCGCGTGTTGGAACTGCTACATCGCATTAAGTGGGAACAAGATGGCACACTGACCATGCGGCGCTCTTGTTCACATGGCATTTGTGGCAGCGATGCCATGCGAATCAACGGCATTAATGCGCTGGCATGTAAACTGCTCATCCGCGATGTCGGGGAAAAAGTGCAGGTAGAGCCAATTTTGGGGCTGCCAGTGCTGAAAGATTTGGTCGTCGATATGGAGCCATTCTTTGAGCATTATCGCGCTGTGATGCCGTATATGGTCAACAATACACCTGTTCCAGCCGATGGGCGGGAACGCTTGCAAAACCAAACGGATAAAGACCAAATCACAGAAACAACCAATTGTATTTTGTGCGCGTGCTGCACCACCTCTTGCCCCAGTTTTTGGGCGAATGGCAAATATGTGGGACCAGCGGCGATTGTGCAGGCACATCGGTTTATCTTCGATACCCGCGACCAAACTTCGCCCACGCGCTTACAAGCACTCTCTGACCCGAATGGGGTATGGCGCTGCCGCACGATTTACAACTGCACGCCGGCTTGCCCACGCGGTATCCAAGTGACCAAAGCCATCGGCGAAGTCAAATTGGCGATTCGCAAAAATTCTACGCAGAATGTGGTGAAGGTTTCGGAGATTAAAGAACACTAGAGAAGGTTGTTGGGTGGGGATTTGCTTTTACGATGCTGGTTTGCAGCATGGTAGGGGCGAGTATTTTGGATTTGGCATTTCGGTAGGGGCATGATATGTATCATGCCCCATTTGAAAATGACAGAATTACACTTTTTCGACTTCCAAAAAGTCGAGTTCAACAGGCGTTTCGCGCCCGAAAAAATCCACCATCACGCGCACTTTGGATTTATCGGTGTCAATTGCCGAGACTGCCCCAATGAAATCGTTGAAGGGACCGCCAACAATCCGCACTTTTTGCCCGATTTTGAAGTTGATTTTATGGCGTGGCGCACGCTCACTGTCCATCCGTTCCATAATCTGGCGGACTTCTTCTTCGCGCAGTGGCGTGGGGTCATTGCCCATACCCACAAACCCCGTGACGCCCGGTGTATTCCGCACGACATACCACGAATCTTCATCCATGAGCATTTCGACCAAGATATAGCCGGGAAATACGCGGCGCTCAACAGTTTTGCGCTTGCCATCTTTGACTTCGATTTCTTCCTCCGTGGGAATAATCACATCAAAAATGCGGTCTTGCATCCCCATGGTTTCAATGCGCTGTTCGATGGCGTGGCGCACTTTATTCTCGTAGCCGGAATAACAATGCACCACAAACCAATGCCGTTCTGCGGGGGCTTTGGGGGCGCCGAGCGTAGGGTCTTCCAGAACAATGCTTATCTCATCGCCAGCATTGTCTAGGTCAATCGGTTCGGGGTCATAATCCACATTGCCGGAACGTTTGCGTTTTTCGTCTGCCATGCCTCACCTAAGCTACACTAATAATTGCGTTTGGGCATCTCGCCGCGCCGGATATAGAAGATAGCCGCGCCGGTCATCAATGCGAAAGCGACCACAAATAATATCGGGGTATCGAGACCAAGTTGTACAAAGAAGTTAAAAAATAGGCTGATAATGCCCAAGAAAGCCGCCATCGCCACCACAGTCGCAATGACGATTCGCATCAACCGTGCCACTTCTACACGGGTGGGCCACACCACTTTAGTCAATTCAGAACGCACATCTTGGAAATAATTGATGATGCGGCGTGGTAATGTGACGGGTGCTTCTTCTTCTTCCTCACGTTGGCGTCTGCCGGGGGTGGCTTGCCCCTTGCCGGCTGCTGCTGCGCTTTCCGTTTCGGCGGTTTCTTCTGCACGGCTTTTGCGCCGCCGGCGGCGTTTTTCTTCGACTGTCGTATTTTCCGCAGCCATGGTCATTATTCTCCTGCTTTCGGTTATGCCCGATTGTACCATACTTGCTGATTAAAAAAACACCGTCGCTAGGACGGTGTTTTACGGTGATGAGCAGGGGCGGAGAGACTCGAACTCCCGACCGACGGATTTGGAGGCCGTTGCTCTACCAACTGAGCTACACCCCTGTATTAAGGGGGCAAATGAACTGCCCGCTTACTTGGTTTCTTTGTATAAAACGTGTTTCCGCACCAACGGGTCATACTTGCGTAGTTCGAGACGAGCAGTGGTTGTGCGGCGATTTTTGGTCGTGTAATACATATGACCGCTTTCGCTGCTCCGCAATTTGACCAGAATACGATTGCCTTTTTTCGCCATTGTGATTTATCCGCTAGAGTTTCCAATTTTAGTAATATATCTATAGCCTTCAACGGGGGTTGAACCCGTGACCTCACGCTTACCAAGCGGGCGCTCTACCACTGAGCTATGAAGGCGTACTACTCTTACAAATGGGCTGAGCAGGACTCGAACCTGCGAAGGCTTCCGCCAGGAGATTTACAGTCTCCCCCCTTTGCCGCTCGGGACACCAACCCTTATGGGAGATTATTCTACTTTAAACTGCTTGGCTTTTCCATCCCCATTTTTGGGGATTATATGTGATAATTTATTATTATCTCATAAGCCGCCAGTGAGGGTTGAACTCACGACTTCCTGTTTACAAGACAGGCGCTCTGCCACTGAGCTATGACGGCAATGGTAATTTCGTTATTTATTAATTTACTGACGAAATACAGCAACGATTTCGATGAAAGTATATCATTTTCACCAATTCAAATTCAAGATAGATTTTGTTCCGAAAAACCATTTTTACCATATTACGTTGGTAGGGGCGCGATATATCGCGCCCCTACGCCCCAAAATTTGCTTGCTACGAATATGCGCCA
This sequence comes from Anaerolineae bacterium, assembly GCA_022842885.1. Classification (GTDB taxonomy): domain Bacteria; phylum Chloroflexota; class Anaerolineae; order Aggregatilineales; family Phototrophicaceae; genus JALHOR01. The sequence continues at coordinate 90,441 of JALHOR010000001.1, read as the reverse complement.
TGCTTACAAATCATCATATTTCGGTTATTATATCGCCATACATAACCCAATATATACGGAGATAAATACAATGAGCGAAAACATTAACAAAGGCGGGCGTCCTCCACATGGAACAAAACGTGGACGACCTATCACTATTTATATGAATCAACCACGCGAAGAACTATTTGAGCAAGCCTTTAATCTTTTGAAATCCAAGGGGATGTTACCTAGCACAGCAAATATCAATCGTTCCCGTACTGATGTTATCGATTTTGCACTTGATGCTCTTATTGCGAAACTTAAGCAAGAATAGTACGTATATATCATATATATGTATTGACATATCACTACATTGATTGTATATTGAAGTTGTTGACAATGGGTGAAATGTGGAGCTATCGGTATGAATACTGTACAAATCGGTGACATTAGCGAAGCAAGAATTTTGATTCGTTTCATGGAATTGCGGATACCTGTTCTTTTACCTTGGAACAATGGTTTGCGGTATGACATGATCATTGAATTGGATGGAAAATTTAAGCGAATTCAAATTAAGACCGGGCAATTTAAAGATGGTATTGTTTCTTTTGTTCCTGCAAGTCTTGACTCAACAACGCGGAATTCGCAAATTCCTTATTATGGTCAGATAGATTACTTCGCAGTTTATTGCCCCCAAAATAATGGCTATTATTTGATTCCGGTAGATCATGCCCCTTCTAATCGTTGCCATATGCGCGTAGAACCCCCTAAAAACAACCAAATGAAAAATATTCGTTGGGCGCGGGATTATGAACTGGATGATCGTTATGCCCTTTCTGAAACCTCTCCAGAATTGTTCTCTGGCATGAATACTGTCCAAATTGGTGATATTAGTGAAGCAAAAATCTTGGCACGATTTATCGAACTAGAATATGCTGTTATGCTGCCTTGGAGTCATGGCTTACGCTATGATATGGTGATTGAAAAAGAGGGTATTTTTAAACGAATTCAAGTTAAAACAGCGCAATTAGTAGATGATGCACTTATTCGTTTTAATGCTTCTAATCACAATACAAAAGCGGATAGAGAGAAATGGCAGCGGCAATACTATGGGGAAATTGATTATTTCGCAGTTTATTGCCCACAGCTTGATAAAACGTATTGGATTCATGTAGATGATGCTCCCGGAGATCATTGTCATTTACGACTCAAACCTGCTGCCAATAATCAAACCAAAGGGGTGCGTTGGGCGCGGGATTACGAACTATAGGCATTCTAAATTAGATAAGGATAACAGGGCGCTACAGTGTCGCGCCCCGCTAAAACGCTGGTTACTTAAACAATTCACGCACAACGATGTTGCGTAAAATCTCTGATGTGCCTTCGTAAATCTGGAAGACTTTTACATCGCGCATGAGTTTTTCGACGGGATATTCTTTCATGTAGCCGTAACCACCGAAAACCTGCACCGCTTCTACAGCAGCGGACATCGCTCTATCGGCAGCGAAGGCTTTGGCAGTGGCGCTCAGACGGGCATCCGGCTTGCCCACTTCCACAATCCATGCCGATTGCCACGTCAGCAAGCGAGCCGCTTCATAATTGATTGCCATCTCAGCGATTTTATGCCCAACTGCCTGATGATTATAAATTTTCGTGCCGAAGGTCTCGCGTTCTTTGGCATATTTTACAGCTTCGTCTAGGCAGCGCCGCAGCAGCCCCACCGCCGCTGCCGCGACACCGGGACGGCTGTAGTCAAAGACTTTCATCGCGGTATAAAAGCCACTGCCTTCCGGACCCAAAATATTTTCGGCTGGCACTTCGACATTTTCAAACGTTACCTGCGCGGTATCCGATGCCCGCTGACCGAGTTTATCGAACTTTTTGCTGACACTCACACCCGGCGTATCGCGGTCTACGACAAATGCCGAGATGCCACGATGCCCCGCTTCGGGATTGGTCTTGGCAAAGACGGTGTAAAAATTGGCATGGCTGGCATTGGTGATGAAGGTTTTGCTGCCATTGATGATATAACTGCCATTTTTGCGGTCAGCGCGGGTTTGCATCCCCACCACGTTAGAACCAGCGGCAGGTTCGGTCACACAATACGAGACCAATTGCCCCTTATCCATCAAGCGTTCACCGAGCCAATATTCTTTTTGCTGGTCGTTCCCGGCAATGATAATCGGCAAATTGCCCAAACCATTGGTGCTGATGCTGGTGCTAATGCCTGTGCAGCCATAGCCCAATTCTTCCGCCACAAGGCATTCTTCCAACAAGCTGGCACCCAAACCGCCAAATTCTTCCGGCACATTCATGTTGACCAAGCCCAGATTGCGGGCTTTATCAAAAACTTCACGCGGGAATTTGGCATGTTCGTCGTGTTCCATCGCCACCGGAATGATTTCTTTTGCCGTAAAATCCCGTGCCATTTTTTGCAGCATGAGTTGTTCTTCCGTCAGTTGGAAGGAAACGCCCACGATGTTTTCTAGCGTGTCTACCATAGGATTGCTCCACAAAAATCAATTTAAACAATTAAACGGTGATTCGATTATAACGTAGAGCCGCATTTTTTGAACAACGAAGTTATGCAATAAATAGCGCCAGCATCGCTATTTACCCTATTGCTCAGACTTTCACCACATTGGCGCTGATGAAAGTAGCAATCTCGGCATCGCTGTAACCTGCTTCGGTTAATACGTCTCGCGTATGTTCGCCATAGCCCGGCGCTGTGCCAATCGGGGCAGTCTCGGATTGGAAATGCAGCGGGCTTCGCATCCATGGTGTGCCGTCGGGGCTAATCCCTGCCATATGTCGTGCTTGGAGATGGGGGTCATCAGCAAGTTTTTCTGGCGGGGTGATGAGCGTGAAACAACAGTCGGCGTCGCGCAGCAGAACATCCCATTCGGCGGCGGTTTTCGTGCTGAATAATGCTTGCATCTCACTTTTCAAACGCGGTTGTTCTTGCCAATTCAAATGTGCCTCAATCCAATCCGGGCGTGTCACTGCCGTACAAAAATTGTGCCAGAATTTGGGTTCAATGGGTGCCAGTGACATGGGTTTTTCGTCGCTGCTCCAATACACATCGTAAAAGGCAGACCCACCTGTCAATGTGCCTTTGCCGCCCGGCAGACCGCCCACCTGCGATTCGACCCATTGATACATGGCAAACGGCAATGCCGCTTCTGCCAATGCCACATCCAAATAATCACCATGTCCAGTGCGTTCCCGATTAAAGAGCGCCGCAGCAATGCCAATAACTGCCATATATGCCCCGCCGACATCGGCAACTTGCCCGCCCAACGGCTGTGGCGTGCGACTGCTGCCCTGAACGCCCATTACCGAAACATAATTCAAATCATGCCCGCTGATGTCAGCATAGGGACCTGTTTGCCCCCAACCGGAGAGCGAACAATAGACCAAACGCGGATTGATGGTCTTCAGCGTGGCATAATCGCATTTCAGGCGTGCCGTCACCCCCGGACGAAATCCTTCTATCAACACATCTGCTGATGCGACCAATTGATGCAGAATAGCTTGCCCGGCAGCGTCTTTCAGGTTCAAAATTAGGCTGCGCTTATTGCGATTGCTCACGCGAAAAAATGCGCCCATGCCATCTAGCAGCGGCGGTGTCCAACGGGCATAATCACCGCCCGCCGGGTCTTCGACTTTGACGACATCAGCGCCCATATCTGCCAACAGCAGCGTACACACTGCGCCCGGCAGCAAGCGCGTTAAATCCAAAATTTTGATGTTATGGAGAGGGAGAGGCATCTTATTACCTGTAACAAAAGCGTATTCAAAGAAGCCCTATGGTATCACGGAACAGGCAAAATGCCGTAGATAAACAGGTTACATTACCCACAAAAAGTTTTCGGTCATTTAAAAGATATAAGGAGTTTTAAAAGGGTGGAGAATCAAAAAATCCGGCTTAAGACCGGATTTTTATGGCAAGCGGGAGATGAGATTCGAACTCACGACATTTTCCTTGGCAAGGAAACATTCTACCACTGAATTACTCCCGCACTGGTTGAGTATTGTAGCAACATTAGGCTTGAGAATTCAAGGGTATGTTGCTGCGCTTGCCCACTTAAACCAATCGGTTTGTATTTATTGTTAAACATCATAGCATGAGCGATGGTATTTGTCTATCCCAAAAACGACGGTTTTTAGAAAAATTGCCCATGAACCGCATGGCAAAACAGGCTATCCTGTGGCGGGATAACCTGCAAAGGCGCTTATTGGGCTGGTGGATATTCCTCACCGGAATAAGCATATTGGTGATAGCTTTGTACCAAATTATCGCGCACGACATTGTAGTAACAATTGTCCCCCCCACCGAAAGGCAGCAGCACCAACGGCTCATCAATGGTGCGCTTGGTTAGTGTCCAACCGATGGGCAGGGCTGGGTTCAAATCGGGTGTGCCAGTACCTGTCGCGTGCATGACATACAAATTGCCCCTGCCATCGCTCAGTTCATAAATTATGGGTCCGTCATAGACGATGTGATGACATTTTGCAATCGTGTTGATGCTCAGATACCCGGCATTGACCACATCGCCAGAGCAACCCGCCATATCTGGGAAGCACGATTGCCCGATGATGGTCGTCAGTTTTAGCCATGTGTAATCCACAATCGTTTCTATGGTGAAACAGGCTTCGCCTTCGCAATCCACCGGCACATCGGGGGAACGGAAGAAGCATGAACCATTAAATAACAAATTGCGTGTGGAATTTTTGAGAAGCGGTACACGGAAATTATAGGCTTGCCACACATCATCGGGCATGGCATTCGTGCCGCCTGCCACAAAAATATCATCGGTCTCCAAATTGAGAATTTCTTTGGCGATGCCAGGGCTGTCTTCGCTGCCGCCCGCACAAGAATAGACTTCTGGCAGCGCAATTTGTTCGGTTGAATAGGTAATTTCCAATGGCTTGAGCGCCGTTAGACTTTGAAGATAACTGAAGGCAGCAATAGCGCCCACAGCGACCACGACTAACACAATGCCCACCATGATGAGCAGATTTCGACGTGTCATGATGAAAGTCCTCAATGTAAGAATAGTGAATAGAATGAGCCAACTTATGGCTGTGCGGGTGTGATAATCATCGAAGTTTCTGGATTCAATGTGTCATCGTTGGGGTCATAGAGATAGCCTTCTGGGAAAGAGACCATCAGCGGTGTGCCTTCTACATCCAAGCATAACAAGTGATAATTATCGCCATCGTTCAAATCGCCGATAGCAAAGGGTATCACCGTGATTTCGGTATTATCCGCCGTCAATAACGTCACCTGATATACTTTGCGTTCTTCATCAGTGATTTCGCCGCCGCTGACTTTAGTGACACCACCGCCCCACGCCACGCGCACAATTTGAATTGTGCCGCGCAACGGGCAGCTACTCCCTTGTCCTTGCCGTCCGCGCCGTGCGCGTGTCCATTCTTCTTGTGGCACACTTTCGGCGACAATCAGCGACGGTCCCGCTGATAAAGGCGTCACTTCGACTTCTAAACCGATAAAATCCAACGCTGTTTCACCTTCAGCAACTGCCGGACTATCTGGGTTGCCGCTGCCCGATAAAATTTCGCCGACGATTTCGACGCGCACCGGGGCGTCGGTTTCGCCATCGCCCAATTCACCAATCAGCAGCGCGGTTGCCAGTTCACCTATATCTACCGCCGGACCCAGCGTGACGCACATCGGCGTATTGATTGCACCCGATGCTGTAATCACAGCAAAATCTTCTGGTTGCAGCGTATCAATATTGACATGATGCGAGAAAATAACAGGCATCCCATCCATATTCGCGCCCCCCTCACACACCCGGTTAATGCCATCTGGCAGCGCGTTATCTAACCCAAAATACGCCGATAAAACACGCGGTTCGTTGGGGTCGGGTGTTTCGGTGGCTTCTTGCGCCATGACCACTGTGCTGGCAAACAGGCACAACAACCATAAACAAATCCATTGCGTCATTGTGTGTTTCAAGGTATCCCCCTCTATGTCATTGGAACAAAATGTGATTTATGTTACACTTTGTATCTTAAGTAACTTTGAATGGCTGTCAACCAACAATCGTTTCATAACGCAACATAAGTGACAGGTGTAACATCATGGTCTTTAATCCCGATGACCCGCGAGTACGCAAGACACGGCGCGGCTTGCAAGAGGCATTTATTCGGCTGATTCTCAAAAAAGGGTATGATGCAGTTTCGATACAAGATATTGCCACCGAAGCGGAGGCGGCACGTATCACATTTTATCGGCATTATGCCGACAAAGAAGAACTCCTCACCGACTGTTTGAACACGCTTTACGAAGATTTGGCACAAACGACTGAGCGTGTCTCGAAAGAGGCACTGGCACAAGGCATTTCGCCGCTGCGTGTGCTGTATGACCACATCGAAGCGCATGAGCCACTGTACCGCATCTTATTTTCCAGCCGTGGGACGCATACCGTTTTAGAACGGCTGCGGCATCATCTGGCGACTCATGCCCTCAAAGGCATTCAAGACTTTGTGGGGGCATCAGACCTGCAAATTCCGCCGGACATCATCGCGTATCATGCTGCCAGCGCCCAGATTGGCTTGGCGATGTGGTGGCTTGACCATGATAAGCCGTATCCGATAGTGTATATGGCGCAAGTCTCGGTTTGGCTCACTCTGGGGGGATTGCTGCGGGCATTGGGTATCCCGGAGTTTCCGCTGCCAATTCCGGCGCAACCATCAGGTGGGTAGCAGAATAACAAATTGTCCCAGACGCCCCGTGCCGAATCGGTAAAAATTCGTTAGAATCATCGCGCAGGAAAAGTTCTTTTCTTAATAAAAACAGTTCCCAACAGGGGGATTTATGACCTGGAAATCGGCACTACGTTTGAACATTGGGTTGCTCATGGGCATAGTGGGCATCATTATTCTAGTATCGTTGCTGCCCATGAATGCAGGTTACGCGCAAGGATTCGCCACCAATACGCCGTCAGGGGCGGCGACTCAAGCGCCTGTTACTATTCCGTTGATTGGTGCCAGCCCCACCAGCGATACAAATGCACCGACGGTCACATTGGATGCCAGCATTTTATCCACGCCTGTTCCAGCGGTCATCAACACGCCGGATGCGCCTATCGAATTTTATGCGCTGCGGCAGTGGTTAGAACAAGATGTGATTGATGTGCTGCTGACACAAATCGCTGTCCTCAGCACCAATGATACGGATGAGAATCGCTTGGCAGTGCGCTTGCTGGCACATGAATTGGTGGCTCGCACGCCCGGCGCACCAACTAGCCTTGTCCAGCGTGAACGCTTATTGCAGGCATTGGTGACTGCGCCGCGTGGCTCGGTAGATATGCGCTGGTTGCTGCATCCCTATTTGGCGCAGGCATTAAACGATGTCAAACCGGAAACCACCTTTGAACTCTCTGGCTTTCGCGTGGATATTACGCCTGCCCGCCTGAATCCTGATGGGGTGCCAGATGCCGTGCTGCATATTTTATATCCTGAAGATGCCACTGACCCCGCCGATGTTCTGTATGAAGAATATTTGCTGGCAACACGCACCGAAGATGGCAGTTTTAACATGCTGCCGCTGCAATATGAACTGCCGCCGGCACCCTTTGGCGATATTATCAGCGTGAGTTTGCAACGTTTGAATGATGTCAACCGCGATGGACTCGATGAGATGGTCGTATTGGTTAATGACAGCCAACCCAATGACCGCTTATTCATCATCGGCAATCGCAATGAACAAGCTGTAGATTTGGCACTACCCGGCAGCGAAATTCGCGTGGGCAGCATCGTCAGTTGGGATGTGACAACCGATTCGCCCGATATTCCCGTGTTGAGCCTCTTGAATTTTCGCGTCGAATCCGCTGCGCCTGATTGGGTTTGCCTGAGCGAAATTCCGGTCGAATGGCGTTATGAAAATAATTATTATCGTGATCGCGTTTCGGTTCTGGCACAGTACACGCCGCAGGATACTTTAGGCTGCACGCTGCACACTGCTGAACCCTTGTTTGCCAAAACCCCGCGTGAAATTACCACGTTGATTGAAACATCGCTGGTCAATTATTCTCTGCAAGCGGTGGGCGCTGACCGGGCATTAATGACGTTGGCGATGCTCTATGTGATTGAAGGGCGTTTGACAGAAGCCCAAGGAGCATCCCAAGCCGCCGCCCTAGACGCGGAACCGGATTCATGGGTGGTGGCGCAGAGTGAGGCACTGTTGACAGCTTTGGGTGTTTCCAGCAACACGGCATTGGATATTTGCGAAGCATTGGTCTTGGCAAGCCCAGAGCCAGCCTGTGATATTGATGCCCTGCTAGGGCGTTATTTGGGACTCAGCACCTTCACTACGGAAACCGATTTAATCGAACAATTAGAAGCGGCGGGTTTCCCGGTAGCCGAAAGCGTGACTATTGCCGAAGTGGGCAAAGCCAATCGCACGGCGGTGAGTTTTAATTTTACCGGGTCGGGTTGGTGGGGATTTGCCGCGCAGCGGGATGGCACTTATGTGGTTGAAAAAGCCAATCCACCCACCGGTTTTGATGCAGCGATTCTCCCTCAAGGATTGTTGCAGATTCCCGATGGTGCTTTGGAGGCGCTCATCGTCAATAATGACCCGCAAACGGCATTGGCAATCATTGAATCGTTAGAACAAAACAATCCGGGATTGCCCTTAGCGGCATCAGCCTTTTATGTCAAGGCGCTGAGTTATGATTTGGCAGCCCAACGCCCAGAGGCTCGCCAAGCCTATTTTGATTTGTGGACGCGCACGCCGCGCAACGTATGGGGGCAGCTTGCCGCCCAACATTTGGAGCGACGGTCATAAACGGTTATAGCCAAGCGGACGCCAAACACGCACAATACAGGCTGAACTCACATCACAAGGATACCTTTTTATGAGTCTTCGGCAGCGCAATGGCGTCCTGCTTAATTTGCTGGCGGCATTATCCTTCTCTTTTTTACCGACAATTATCAAAGCCATTTATGAATTGTCCTCGCTGCGCCCGACAGATATTGCCATCTGGCGGTTTACGTTTGCGGTGCCAATGCTCTGGTTGATTGTCTGGATTCAGCGGCGTCGCACTGCCCCCATTAATAAGAGCCAGCCCCTGCCACTGCACCAGTTGTTTCTACCGGGCATGTTATTTGCGAGTTCGGCATTGTTGGCATTCGCTGGATTGCAATCGGGCATTTCCGTCAGCATGTTTATTGTCTTGTTTTATACGTATCCAGCAATGGTGGCGCTGCTGGCACTGTTGATGGGCAAACCGCTGCCGCTACTCGGTTGGTTAGCATTGGGGCTAACGCTTATCGGCATCTTTTTGACGATACCCGATTTTAGCCAACTGAGCGCCGATAGCTGGACAGGCGTGCTATTGGCATTGTTGAATGCGTTAAGCGTCACTTTTTATTTTCTGATAACGGCGCGGGTTTTTCGGGGTTCAACCGATAGCACGCGCAATACCGCGACGCTGCTCACCTTCACGCTCATCATTTTATACGCCACTATCCCCGTGCTTGGGTTGCAATTGCCGCCGTCGCTGCCGGTCTTGCTGCTCTTAATCATGTTGGCGCTGGTGTGTTCGGTCGTGGCGATTGTTTCCCTCAATGCGGGTATTCAACGGATTGGGGCAGCGCAATCGGCGATTGTCAGTTCAATTGAACCAGCGACGACCATGCTGGTTGCCCTTATCTTGCTGGGCGAACCTATTTTGCCGCTGCAATGGGTGGGCGCGGGCTTTATTATCGCCGCTGTTATCCTGCTCCAATTGCGCCCTGCCACCCCCTCATCGGTGCTTAGTAGTTGAGTGATAACAATTAATAATAAACGCTCTCAAAAATTTTCCCTAACAATATCTCTATTTTATTGCGATTGACATGACGATACAATATTCGTAATATACAAATAGGGAAGAGTTGTTAGGGGAAATGGCAGTTATAGCGAGTAAACAAGCACAATAGTTTCTTATGTGCTATATTAATTGATTGTCTAACAAAACCATTGTAGTGTTTATGATGGGTAATGCCGTAACCTTTCCTAATGTTTATCGGTCTATAAAACGAGACTACATTTTTTATCGCTTGCCAATACATACACTTGGTATGAAGCGATAACGTGGTAACCATCGCCCTGTTCATGCCTGTAAGCACGGCGATATTACTGGCAACTATAACATACAAGGAAAGACCATGGTAGAAAGAACTACGCCTTCGCTTCGTTTTAATGGCTCGGTTTGGTGCAATATGGATATTGCCCTTCGCAATCTGGATCAGTATTTCCGGCGCTTGCTGCGCCCGCATGGACTGACGGTGATTGAATGGTATATTCTGCGGGCATTATATGACCAAGATGGACAACACGCCTCAGAATTAGCCCGTGCTGTAGGACGAGCCGCGACTTCCTTTACCCCCAATTTGGACAAACTTGCTGAAAAAGGGTTTATTGAACGACGCGCTGACCCAGGCGATAGACGTGCTGTGCGTATATATCTGACGGATATAGCCAAAGACAAGAAGCAAGAAGTATTACAATCAGCCGAGGATGTAGATGCACAACTGGCACGCGTCTTTTCGCAAGTGGAATACGATACATTCCTCAACATTATTGCAACGATGCAAACGATCGTACCGGAATAACGCTGACGAGAAGGACATCAATACCCTGAGCAGAGACAGCTTAAATTGGCTTCTGCTCAGGGTTATCACGCTGTAGAGGGGCAATTTTTACAGCAGGGTGATGTCGGTGCGTTTTTGAGCAATTGCCCGCAAGGTATTGGCAAAAATATCAAACGTTTCGGGTGTTTTATCAAATAATACAAATTGCACCAGTTGAATCTGGGTTTGGTTGGCGATGACGTTGCAGACCGTCGTCAAGGCAATTTCCCCTGCTACTGCCATTGGGTACATATATGCCCCGGTACTAATCGCTGGAAAAGCAATACTGTGAATATCCTCTTTTTCGAGTGCGACCTGAAGACTGCGCCAATACACCTTTTCTAACAATGCATTAGCATCGGGTGTGCCATAAATGGGTCCAACAGCATGAATCACATATTTTGCCTTCAGGTGATAGCCCCCAGTGATTTTAGCATCGCCTGTGTCGCAGCCATTTAATTGCTGGCATTCTGCCAGTAAGCCTGCTCCGGCTGCCCGATGAATCGCACCATCTACACCACCACCCCCTAATAACGATGTATTGGCTGCGTTCACAATGGCATCGGTTTCTGCCAATTCAATGCGTCCTAATACCAATTCAATCAGCGTTTGATTGACTTGTGCTTTTAGCACTTTTCCTGAGTCGGTCATTGTTTTTTCCTGAAAAATATTATTGAACGAAGTCAACCCGCGCCGCTGTGCCAGCGCCACGCGCAGGTGTCATTTTAAAGGCATCTGCGTTATTCTTGATGAATTCTAACCATTGTAACGCGGAGACTTGTGGATGCAACCACTGACACCAGCCGATGTTCAACTTGCGATTCAGGCATTTGACGCCACCATCCAAGTGCAGCACTATGAGACTTCGACGGCGACATCTGAACTGGCTGCTGCCGCAATTGGTTGTGAATTGGGGCAAATTGCCAAGAGCATTTGTTTTGTGGTGGATGGTCAACCCGTTTTGGTAGTTGCCAGCGGCGACCAATTAGTGGATGACCGCAAATTGGCAGCCTATTTTAGTGTGGGGCGCAAGAAAGTAAAATTGGCGAAACCAGAGGAATGCTTGAGCATTTTTGGCTATTTGCCCGGTGGCGTCCCACCTGTGGGGCATCGCACGCCCGGCATTAAAGTCCTGCTGGATATGACCATGCAGCGATTCGCCATCATGTATGCTGCGGCTGGCACTAGCCAAGATAATTTTGGGGTGAGTATTGCGTTGTTAGAAAAAATGACGGGTGGCACGTTTGTTGATGTGGTCAAAATCGCCGCCCATGATGTGGGCGAAAATGATTAGTAAGTGCAGCAACTGGCTTAAGCGCGATACCAATGTGGCAAAATACTAGAATTGTCAAATAATTGTCTATGAAATGCCTAGTACATTTTGACTACTTTTTAATATCCCCCCATTTATTTGGGGTCACGAACTTGTCATTCTGCTTCACAATGAAGAAAAGAGTGAGAGAGTTTGGGACATGGGATACAACATCACCTCAGCATCACCCGCGAAAAAAGCCTTAGAAATGCATTTTTTTACGCGGTATCGTTTACAAGAGTGTGTGGCGCGGTTGCGTAAAGAATATCAGCATCATCGCTATATCCAGTTAGACATTGTACCATCTGATTTGATGCCGGGGGCGCTAGTGGTGACACTGGTTTATCAGCGTCAGCAGCACATCACCGGGCGTTATGTCTGTTTGCTGCGGGCTTGGGATACGGGCGAAACATTGGTACAGGGTCCTACGGAAGTCAGCATTCATCGTGACCGCCAACAGCCGTTTCCGTCCTGGGCAACGTTGTTATTGGGTGGGTTAAGTTGGCTGATTTTGTTGGGAACGGCATTGCTGCTGCATCATGAGGCATATAGGGCATTGGCATTTGCCGGGTTTGTTTTATTCACTGGCTTGGCATTTTTTATGATGTCTATTTTGAGCAAGGCAGAAGTGATTGTGAGTCCCGATACGCACCTGCTGCGCGATTTGCTAAAAGCCACGCTGACAGCTACCACGCCCAGACTCGATTTAGCGCCGACGATACCGAGCGCATCCGGGCTGCGCCAAAATCGCCGCTTGGCACATACAACGGGCAGAAGTCCGCTGGTCACGGACAAACAGCGCGGGCATTTTCTTCCGCCAAACAACCAAAATCAGCCGCCGATGCAGTATTAATTGTTGAAAAGATAACGGGAACAGGAATCCGCCTGTTCCCATTAAAGCATTCTAACTGCGCCCGTTGCCGTTGTTGACCATCAACCCGGCACTGCTCGCAAATTTTTCTACCATGCTGACCAATTCCATGGGCAGCACAAATTTGGTGGAAGGACTCTTGCCGATTTCTTCCAACATTTGCATGTATTGGAGCGCCATCGTTTTCTCATCCAATACTTGAGCTTTGGCATAAATGGCTTCCAACGCGGCGGCGTACCCTTGCGCTTTGAGCAGTTGTGATTTGCGTTCACCTTCGGCATAGAGGACAGCCGCTTCTTGTTCACCCTGCGCTTTGAGGATAGCCGCTTGCTTTGCGCCTTCCGCAACCGTAATGGCAGCTTCGCGTTCACCTTGGGCGCGGGTGACTTGGGCGCGGCGTTCACGTTCTGCGCTCATTTGTTGCTGCATGGCATCCAAGATAGCACGCGGCGGTTCAATCTCGCGGATTTCGACCGTCGTAATTTTCATGCCCCAGCGTTCAGTGGCTTCATCGAGTTTCGTCCGCAAGACATCATTAATTTCTTCGCGTTTGCTCAACACATCGTCCAAATCAATATCACCGATGACCGCCCGTAATGTAGTGGTCGCAATATTGACCGAAGCACGTTCTACATTTTCAACTTTCAAGCGTGCTAGCATCGGGTCTACGATGCGATAGTACACGAGAAAGTCAATCAAAATCGAAGCATTATCTTTGGTGATGGCAGTTTGCGCGGGAATATCCAAGAATTTTTCGCGCAAATCCACTTTGTTGGCTGTTTCCAGCAGCGGCAGCACAATCGTCACGCCGGGACCACGAGTGCCAGCATAACGCCCCAAGAATAGAATCACGAAGCGTTCATATTCTGGCAAAATCCGAAACGTGCTGGTCAATACCCATAACACCAGTACCACCAACACCACCACAATAATGACTGTTGCTTCCCCCATGTTTTATGCTCCTTCGTTAGAATGGATAATGCTTGTAGACATTGTTATTGCTTCCCATTTGCCGGAACAGGCACAGTATCATCACGTTTGGCTTTTTCCACCATGAGTTCTAGCCCGCGTTTTGCCGTAACAATTACTTCAGTATCGGGCAGCAGGGTATCGCGGCTGCGTGCTGTCCACGATTCGCCATTCACGTAGACTGTGCCAACCGGGTCAATAGACTTGAGGACGCGCCCGCGTGCGCCCAAGACTTCGCTGGCTTCGTCAAACTCGGTGCGCGTGCGTTGGCGGCGCAGCATCGGCAGCAGCGCAAAGCGATGATACAGCCAAGATAACAAAATCGTGATGCCAATCACAATCGGCGATACGCTGCGGTCTGCCAACAAAAAATAACCGCCTACCGCTTGCAAGATTAGCCCTAATTCGGCAAATTGGCGCAGCCCCGATGGTGCAAACGGCAGCAGCACGAATGCCGAAACGCCGATAATCAGCAGCAGCACTGCCAGCCAATTCGTACCGGGAATTTGTGATAACACGAACAAACAAGCTGCCAAGATGACAAATGCCTTAATTTCCAAGAAGCCTGTTCCCGGCAGATAAATCACCGTGACGCCCAACCATAACCCGGCAATTAACCCCAAGTAGAGGAGATTCGGGTCTATGGTCGCCAACATCGCACTCAGATTTTCCATAGCACCTCCCAATTTATTCACGCGAACATGCCAAATTTACAGACTCATTCAGACACATTTTAGCATTTATTCAGGCGTTACGACGGTTTATATCCCCAAACCCCGCAGGATTGGGGGGAGAGGTGCTTGGTTTTTCGGGCAAGGCGAAGCTGCTGGCTATTGCGCCGCAATTAGGGGAATGGATTTGCTGAACCCCCTCAGCCGTTTTTTAGGAGAGCAGCACCTAGCGACGGCTGACCGGGGCAGCGGTGAGGTCAACAAAAATCGGGATTTCCTGAATTGCATCTATCGCTTGCGCCGTAGGATGCGCCATGCCACGTAGCCGATGCTGGCAGCAACCAACATCTTGCGCCAATTATTTTTCGGTTTTATCTCGCGGGCGGGGTCGGGTAGAACGCGAATAAAATGCGGCACATCAATATCGGTATGGCGATACAGCAGCGTTTGTGTTTCGCGCTGAATCTCATATTCCCCATCGCCAACTTCCACCCGATACCCTTGCGGATATTGATAATTGGGGATGAAAAATTCTGTCGGCGCTAATACTGTTTTATCGTGCCGGAAAATATATTCAAAAACACCTGTTTCGATATTAAAACTCATGCGAACTGGTGTTCCAGCGGTAGCACGGGCATAAGGGCGTACCACGGCTTGTAAAGCCCGCCCACCACTGTGAATATTTTTAGGGTTGCGGCGGTCATCTTCGCTAAAGATAGACAAATCTTCGTCGTTCCACAGGTCGCCGCGTTCATGGGTGTTATCCGCAGTATAATTCCACAACGTAAAATTGAGCAGATTCGCCTCTAATGCCGTCATGCTGGCGTTCATTGCGGCAACTTGCTGGCGATAATCGCCCGTATACAATCCTCGTTTGTTGTTCAAATCATAGGGGATACCCACTTCACCAATGACGACTGGCACATCACCCATGAGTTGTTGGGCTTCGTCTTTGCGGTGTTTTAACTGCGCGTTAAACGCTTTCTGCACGGCTTCTTTACCGACCACTGGGCGCATGTTACGAATATCGAGTGTAAATCCAGAACGGAACTGTTTGGTGAGCAGCGTCAGTGCATCATACCAATGCGGCGCATACACAATATTTTGGGCATCGTCTTTGCCCCATTGGGGAATACCACTATCGGAAATTGCATCGGCTTCGACAAACATGATGGCGTTAGGATGCACCTCACGGATGCCTGCCGCGTAACGATTGATGAAGGGACGCAAATAATCATGTCCAAAATTAATCGGGCGTCCGTGCGCTTTGGCGAAATGATGCGGACGTAATAAATGCGGCTGCCCCTGGCTGTCTATATCCCAAACGCCGTTTTGCTTCCAGAGGCACTCATAGCCCGGCAGCCAAGCGGTTGTGCCGCGTGGATCTATCGTGACTTCTTGTGTTTGGCGTGCGCCCAAGGGTGTCAGCGTCCATTCACCGACGGTTTGCTTGTGTCCCATACCTAATAACATGCTTTGATAGGGCGTGGGACACGCGCCAATTTTGAGGCGTCCCACAAATTCGGTGAGGTTGGCTGCGCCAATATAGCCATGCGAGGGTTCATTCAGGCTATCGTAACCCAACACATGCGGCATGTCTTTGACACGCATCGCTACTTGCTTGACGGCGTTGAGGTAATGGGTTTGCAGATAGTCTTGCGCGGGAATGCCATCAATTTGTGTGGCGGGCGCAAAATCATTGCCGCCAAAAAATAACGTGAACAGCGTTGCCGCTGCTAATTTGCTATTGTTGGTGGGCCAGACCATGCGCGGGAAGGGGTCGCCATGCGTTTGATGCACGATAGCCGCGCCCGTCTCTTTGAATGTTTCGATATTTAGCCCGACTTTTTCAAATGTCCAACCGGGCGCACCGTCGCCACCGCTAAAACGACTCCACACATCTTGATGCGGGTCAATGAATATCACAAACCCATGTTCCCCGGCTTTTTTTATCACTTCAGTGATGTAATCAAGATAGGCTTCATCATAGATGCCGGGTCCGGCATGTTCGATAGCTTCCCACGTTATGATGAAGCGCAAAAATGTTAAGCCCCACGCTTTCAGACGTTGCAGATGCTCATCGGCTTGTTCCAACGGAAACGGTCTACCAATAAACGATACGGTGCGATGCTCGTAAAAATGCTCGCGTAAATAGGTTGCCCCATTGGGCGTATAGGGGACTTTGCTGCTGCCGCCTAGGTTCACCCCGCGCAGATGCAGCACCCGCCCTTCATCGTCTTTAAAAAATGTGCCTGCTATTTTGATGGTCATGTCCGGCTGCCTTTGAATAATATCGCTGTCCAGAACAGTGCTGATTATAGCGTATTTGCAAAAAGTTATGTTTGGGTTTGTTCAAAATTGTGGTATTTTCTATGCGTTTACCTGACGACTTGCCAACGGCTATTTTTTTCGTGTTATGATAATCGCAATAGAGATAAACGGAGGACGGACTTATGTGCAAAAATATCAAATCATCATTCTTCATTTTGTTATCAGCCTTAGTTTTACTGGCATCAGTATTGCCGCTTGCCGCCCAAGAATCGCTCTCGTCGTATATCAGTAACGGGATTGCGGCTTATAATCAGGGCAGCTATACAATGGCACTGGCAGAATTTGATGCCGCGCTGGATGCCTACCCCGAAGATAGTTACAGCTATAACTGGCGTGGGTTCATCCATTATTTGCTGGGCAATATGGATGCAGCGTGGGCAGATATGGATAAAGCCATTGAATTAGGCGAAGAATTTGCGTGGATTGACCGCGCTATGTTGTATACACGCACCGGCGATAATGTGCTGGCGATTATCAATTATGAACGCGGGATGCAGTACAACGCTTTATACAGTTATCCCAACGATTATCCGGCTGATGACAGCGCCTTTGAATTTTTCATCCAGACTTACACACCCATCATTGAAGCGTATCCTGATGATTTTATCGCGCTGACCATTCGTGGCAATGCCTATGCTCATTTAGGACAATACGAAAACGCTATTGCTGATTATGAGCGTGTCTTGGCACTTGCGCCCCAATTTACCCGCGTGATTGAAAGCTATTATGATGTGATGGTGGCGGTAGAATTTTTTGAACTACCGACGCATTCTTGGGACGATTAATGAAAGGTGGCACGTTTATGCCGATTTCATCCACACCATTTCACCTATTTAAGAGCATCTTTCGTGTCCTGTTAGCACCTCCTTCGGCGAACACTGGGTCGTTATGAATACCATTCACGGGCGGGCAAAGACCCGCCTGTTTTTACGCTTATCAAACTTCCCAAAAGGAAAATCCTCATGCGCCTAAAAACGCTATTTTTATTAATGCTTTTTTTGTTGGTGCTTCCGGCACTGGCACAAGAAGATGCTGATGCTGATACCCTCCTTGATGAAGGCATTGAACTTTTTATTGCCGCTGATTATGACGCTGCCTTAGAAAAATTTGATGCGGCGCTCGAAGTTGAAAAATCCGGGTTCGCGTATAACTGGCGTGGCTTCACCCATTTGCTGCTTGGCAATCTGGATGAATCGCTTGCTGATCAAGAGCAAGCCGCCAATCGCGGCGAATCGTTTGGGTACATTGATGGCGCATTGGTCTATGCCATTTTTGAAAAACATGACGATGCGATCGCTTATTTTGGCTTTGGGATGGAAGAACGCCCAGATTATGCGTTTCCGGCAGTAGACATCGGCGCAGCACCGGATTATGAATTTATCATTACTGCCTATTCGCTGGTCTTAGAAAAATACCCGAAAAATTATATCGCTTTGACCATGCGGGGCAATTCGTATGCCAATTTGGGCGATTTTGAAAAAGCGCGGGCTAATTATGAAGCTGCATTAGATATACAACCCGACATGGTATTTGCCACTGATAGTCTGGCAGTGCTGGCTGAACGCGAGGCATTTGCCTCTGGCGCAAGTTGTGAAGCCATTGAGACTTTTGAGATTGCCGGGATTTTGCACGCTGGCGAAACAATGGGCGGCAAGATTGGCGATAATGAAGATGTATGGTGCTTCGCAGTAGCATCACCCACAACCGTAACGATTACGATGGAAAAAACCAAAGGCAATCTAAACCCGCTGCTGATTTTATTGACTGAAAATGGCGCGTTATTAACACAGAATAATGATGTTTCGCGCACTGATAAAGATGCCCGCATTGTCTATACTTTTGACATTACCGGGACATTTTTGGTCGTCGCCAGTCGTTCCGGGTGTGTGACCGGGCGCACCAGCGGCGAGTATGAATTGACGCTAACGTTCAGTGAGGATGAATAATCCTACTCGACTGGTCTCAAGCAAAAACAGGCAAGCGCAGCATTTCCGCATTTGCCAAGCGCAGCCACCGCCGCCATAACCACCGCAGCAGCAGTTCCCGCAGCGTGAAATAGGCGGTGGCACTCATCAGCCCGTGCAGTAGCGCCAGCATGGGGGGCGCTTCATTCGTCAGCAAGAGCAGTGTTGGACTCAGCCACAACACATAAAATGCCACTTGCAGCGCGACAAACCATAAGAACGCTCGCAGCCGCGCTTCTGCCAGTGTCAGCACTTCCACCGGAGCCATCATCCCGGTCAAAACACCGGTCACAATCGAATATAAGTGGTCACAATAGAGGAGGCATACCCCGAAAAAACCACGCACAATCAACGGCACAAGCGCCTGATTGCTCAAAAATGCGGTATTGCCCATATTGTTCTGGCGCAAGACAACCACCGTAAAAATCATCGCGCCGGCTAGCACGCATACCACCACAATCAGCACTGCCCGCAGCAGCACAGGCAGCCACATAAATAATCGCTGCTGATGCAAATACCCGGTACTCATCGCCCACGACACCCCAGAAGACCCGGCAGGCAGTGCCGCTAGCAAATCGTAACGCCGCTGTTCTTGTTCTTCTAGCAGGGTATGGCTGATGTTGACCGCCCAATACAAACTTACCCCACTATTCAACAGCAATAACAGCCCAAAAAACAGCATTGGAATCCAGCCATTCATCGGGAGACTAATGGGGCAAAATGTGATACTGAGGCAGGTAAACATCCACAGAAAAAAAGTCGAAGTCATGCGCGGTGGCTCACCCGCATTGCGCCGCAACAGCCGTTGGAATAACGGATATGAACGCGGTGGTCGGCGCAGTGCCGCCCATAAACGCCACCCTAACATGCGGCTGCCTGCCATTCTGCCGCCGATGTATGCGATTGGTGCAATAACACGCGCCATAATGCCCGAATCGTGCCTTCGCGCACGACATAAAATAGGCTCACGGCTGCCAGCATCGTTGCCACATATGCCAAGGGCAAATCGTTAAGGCTGCGTTGAATAAGCGGAGCGATGATGAGAAGCATCCCCACCGTTAGCAGATAAGCACTCATTTGAACGAAGCAAAACAACATCACCGAAATAACTCGCACTTCCAGCGCCGATTGGGTGTAGTACGGTGTTAGCATTCCTATCAAACAACCCGTGATAATAGATTGAATGTGGTCAATATAAAAGACGGCGCACGCCCCTAATAAAAATAACACAATCGGCAAAATTTGCTGTACCACTGCCTGATTGTTGCTATTGCCACTCGGATTAACCGTCAGACTCAACCAAATGAAGCCTGCTACCAAACTTAACGCGATAAAAATACTATAGGCGGTGAAACGTACCAGTTTATGTACTTGCTGAAAGCGATTGCCCCGATGCAAACACCCGGCGCTCACAATCACATCTATAAAGGTTGCGCCGGAAGGGGTCACTTGCAGCAACTCATAACGCCCTTGCCGATGTTCTTGGGCTAAGTGCGTGGCAATCATGATGGCATTATACCCCCCATAAATGACGCCACTAAACATCAACACGGTCACAGGCAGCAGCACCACGCCATAAATTAACAGGACTAATGCCAGCGGCGGCGATAATACCACCATCAGCAATCCGCCCAGCACCAACAAAATCCGCAGCAACCGCGTCCCAAGTGGTGTTAAGAGCGTATTGGGGCGTTGCAAAGTGCGCCAGAACAGCGGGTGCTGGCGGGGAGGGTTACGCAAAATGTGCCATAATTGCCATGTCATCCGGGTTTTAGCCCCCATGCCACCACGTCCGGGATTGCCGGTGCCGGGAAAATACCATCACTTAATTCTGTAATGATACCGGTTGTGATATTTAATGCCAGCAATAAATGCCCTTTTTCATCCCCCGCCACATTCCCGGCGAATGCCACATGGCTACTATCCGGCGACCACACTATTCGTGCCGGATTAGGCGTATGCTCTGAGGTGGTAAACCCACAATAGCGCGAGACTTGCCCGGTTGTCACATCTACCAGATGCAGTGTGGCATTTCCGGTATTCGCTGCCGGGTCACTGCCTGTTAGGGGTGTCACCCAAAAGGCGATTTTAGTGTTGTCTGGCGACCAATACACGCTAGCAGGATAATAGCCACCAATGCGAACAGCGCCATAAATCACTGAAAAATACGTCAACTGCTGCGGTATCGCTGACCCCGGCGCGGTTAAAAACAATTCTGCACCGTTGATTTGGGTCGTTTCGTTAAACGCCCCGCGCCCCACATATGCCAACCACTGCCCATTGGATGACCACGCTTCGGCATTAAAAAACGGCGCATCGGGCGCAAGTGTTGAAGGCGTACTGGTCGCATCTTCCATATTTGCCAATACGCGCCAAAAATTACCGTCTCGATTTTCCAATATAACGCCCCATCTGCCGCCCGGTTGCACCGATAACACATTGCCCACAGGCAAAAATTCACGGGTGGCGGGGTCAGCGCCTTCTTGCTGCAAATATGCCAGATGATCCGGCGTCCAAACTAAAAAAGTATCGGCTGACCACCACTGCACATCGGAGGCATCGCCAAATAAGGGTGTGCGTTCTGTGCCATCGGGGCGCATTTTGCCATAAAATGTCGTATTGGGGTCTACATACAACAGCCAGCGTGCATCCGGCGCTAACCGACAGCCGGCACTACATGGGCGCGTATCCGGCAGTGGATAGCGCGTATTGCGGTCAATATCGTATACCCACAAAGCGGCGCTATCAAAGGCAGTAAGGATGATGCCGCCGGGCGTAAATTCCGTTGGGCGCGGTTGAATGCCCCCACTAGGGCAAATCTCGGTGATATTGGGTTGTGCCATCAGCGGCGCAATCCATACTCCACTGAAGACAATGAGCAACCCCACCAACAGCCCAATTCGCGCTGATAAAACACGATAGTGTGGCATTGCTTGAGGATAGATAACCTTAGCAGACATCACGATTGAACTCGCCATGCATGAACCTGACTATGCCGCCCAGTGGTTTTATCGCCGCCATCGGCAATCCATAAACTATCTTCAAAAAGCAAACAATCTTGCGGGCGATGTAACCGTACACCATAAAAATCCTGAAACCCCGGCGTGAAAACGGGCGTATCTTCATCAGAGCGCAGCACTTGGGCAACATAAATGGGCAGCGTGTCATAATCATATGGCAGTCCCGCCGCATCAACTGCCACTTGGGGCAGCAGCAGCGCCAACCGTACTACCCGGCACACGATGGCAACTTGGGCATTTAGATGGGCAATTGCTAAGACGCGGCTTTCGGCAATGCCGCCAAGCTGCATTGGCGACACCCCTAGGTGTAATGCTTCAATGAGGGTCATTTTTTCCATGATGCTCACCGGATGTACCCAATCGTTCAAGCGTTCCGGTTCACGCAAGCCACGCCGCCGGGAAACGCCGTAATTCAAAGGATGTTTCGTCGAATGGTGCGGGCGGGTGCTGTTGGCAGGCAGTTCCAGCGGCAACCAGTGACGGGTATCGGCGGGTTCATCTGCCGTCAATAAGATGTTCCCCGCTAGGTCATAACAGGTTTGTGCAGCAAATTCCAACTCTGTACCATAATATTCTTCAACCACCAGTTTTGCCTCCGGCGTCATCCCCATCAAGGCGCAATCATCGCTGTAACGTAGCGCAAACGTTTTCAGATAGGTCAGCATGTGCATATTTCCAGACAATTGACCGGGAGCAGAATCCCTTTATCGTTTTCTAACGGACAGTATGTTATAATTAGGTATGCTTTTTTAACAGCACAGCAGGAACAACCCATGAGCCAGCTTGCCACACGCCAACCCGTTGAAATTGATTATAGCGCCGAAGGCAGCTTTGACGACCCCCACGAACCCCGCACCCAATTTAGGACGGGAACGTTCCGGGCGTTGACTGTGATTCCTACGTCTGACTTGCCCATTAGCGAAACCGGCATTGCTGCCGCCACCGCCGAAACTGCGGATAAGACCGAAGCGCAAGATGCCCCGCGCACACCGGACGAAGCGCAGCCTATCCTAGAGACGACTGCCAGCACCGCCAATGGCAAAACCAGAGTGCTGATTGTCGAAGACACCGTAGAACTGGCAGAGGTTATCCAAGCGACCTTGGAAAGTATGGGCTTGAATGCCATTTATGCGACACACGGCAAAATTGGCATCGAAAAGCTGAAAGACATCTCGCCGGAAATGGTCATTATGGACATTGGCTTGCCAGATATTACCGGCTGGAAAATGCTCGATAGTATCAAAGAGCATTACACGGGCAAGAACATGAAAATGCCCACCATCATCGTGATTACGGCGTATGGCGACCCGGCGAACCGCTTGATTGGCAAATTGCAAAATATACACAGCTATCTCATCAAACCGTTTACACCCGATGAGGTGGAAAAACTGGTCAATATGGCACTGCGGGGCGAAGCGCCGCCGGAAAATCATGCCGATGGTCAGAAACCCCTGTTCGGATTATAAATATTCTTTGCCGCTATTTTTCCAAAAAGTCCATGCAGCAATGTCCTCTTGGGCATTGCTGTTTTTGCTTCTATTCAGTGCTTGTGTGCCAGCGGTTAATCCCCCGGTCTTGCCCACCCTCATTCCCGACCCCTACGCCCTCATGCAGCAGCAGCGTGCGCGTGGCAACCTGACGACTGCCTTATATTATATTCAGCAACAGGCACGGACTGGCGGTTGGACGCCAGAACTGCATCGCTTGGCAGGGGATGTATGGCGCGATATGGGCAATATTGCCCGTGCTGTGCCACATTATGCCGCCGCTGCCGAAAATACCCAAGATGTTGTGTTATTAAGCCAGCTTGCCGGGCATTACTTAAGTCTGGATAAGCCAGCGGCAGCCTTAGACATCTTGCGGCAGTTGCTGCGGCTTAACCCTGAAGACCATTGGGCGAATTTTCACATCAGCGTGTTGCTCATCGTTTCCAACTCGGCGCAAGCTGAACAACATCTGTTTATCGCCGTGCGTGATGATGGTGAAGATGGCACAATCGCCCGTCAATTGCTGCCGCTGTTACAACAATATCGGCATGAACCCGTGTTTGGGCTGCGCGTGGGGGCGGTGTTGGCACAGGCACGCCGTTGGCAAGCCGCCGAATGGGTCTTTGATGCGGTAGCGGCAAGACAATACCCGCTGCCAGAAGCGATTGCTTATACCGCTTTGATGCGAACTTTACAGAGCAAAGATGGCACGCCTTGGATGCAGCAGGCGCTGACACTCGCGCCGGAAAATGCCGCTATTCGGTTGATGAATGGTATTCATCGCCGGATGGTGGGTGATTATGAGGGCAGTGAGCAATCGTTGTTATATGCCCTTTCGCTAGAACCAGAAAACCCCATCATTCATGTGGAACTCGGACTCACGAATCAAGAGATGGGTAAATTACGCGAAGCCAGTTATTGGCTGCAATCGGCAGTGCAAATTTCTGGTAATGACCCGGCACTGCAAACGCTGCTGCTCGATTTTTATGCTGATTCGGCAGGGATATTGGCAGATACGGCGTTGTTATCGCTGGCAGGACAACTGGAGACGCAGCCCGATAACCCAGAATTACTCTCAGCATATGGTTGGGCGCTGCACCTCACTGGGGATAGCTTCGCTGGGTTGGAGCAAATTGAGCAGGCATTAGCCCTAGACCCCACCAATCCGCGTATTTTGTTCGATAAAGCGCGGGTACTGCTGGAACTCCAACGGCTTGAGCCAGCGCGAGTTTTATTAGACCAAATCGCTGATTCAGAGTCGCCCTATGCTGAAATGGCAAGCGCGATTCTGATGGGCTTGCCGTGAAAGCGATGGGCTTCTTTCATAGCATCCACAGATGAAACATCGCTCTGAGCGTTTTATAATAGAGCTTTACCCACTTCCCCGGAGCAACCCATATGCGCTTGGCAGTTTTCGCGGATATTCACGGTAATCAGATGGCGTTTGAGGCGATGCTGAACGATTTAAACAGCATCGGCGCAGTAGACCTGATGTGGTGCTTGGGTGATTTGGCAGCATTCGGCGCCCGCCCGGCAGAATGCTTGCAACAATTACAGGCATTGCAAGAGCAGCACGGCAAAGACAAATTCAAAATCATCGGCGGCAACGTTGACCGCTATCTTGTTACAGGGGAACGCATGGCGGCACCGCCCGCCAAAGATGAAGACGGTCTCAAACGGCGTGTCGTTGCCCGCCGCGCCCAAGATATGATTCTCAATTGGAATTTAGCGCAGTTGAGTTTTGCGGATTATGAATTTATGACCAAAATTATCGGGCGCGAACTGCATCACACGGTAGAGGGGTATGGGACGGTGATTGGGGTTCATGCCGTGCCGGGCAGCGATGAACCGATTGCTTTCCGGCATGATGCCCCGCCCGAAGAAGCGTTGGATGCGCTCCTAGACCGCAATGGACGTTTGGCGCTTGCCGGACATACCCATCATCGCATGGATCGGGATTTGGGCGCATGGCGCATTATCAATCCGGGCAGTGTGGGCATATCTTTCACGCAGCCGGGCATGGCAGAATGGGCGTTGCTGACGTTTGAAGGCGATACGCTGCATGTGGATTTGCGAGCAGTACCCTATGATATTGAAGCCGTTTTAGCCGATGCTGCTGCCAACGGTTTCCCGGAATTGGATTGGCTGCGAAATCGCTTGATGAATACGCTATAAAGAACGAGATTTTATGCCAAAACGTGACCAACTTTTTCAGGAGATGCAGGGCGAAAATCGCCAAGCGGCGCTGTTGATTGCCCAAGTGGGGGCGCTGCCCACCGAATTACAATTGGTGCTGCAAGTAGCGGATTATGATGCTAAGGTCGGCGGATTACGTCCGCTGCGAAGTTACATCATTCGGGTATTGGGCGTGTTAGAACACCGCGTCGTTAATCTTGGCACGACGGTTCATGACCTCAAGCTAGAGACACAGCATCCCCTGCTCTATGAATATGTCGAAAAACCAGCGGCGGTTTTTTTTCGGGGCATGCCCCAAAATATAGACACGCTGGTGTTAGATATTGCCCAAGCGCACGCCAGCACCTTTTTAGGCTGGCGGCATTTTCCGGTGTATCTGAATACTGAACAGCCGTTAGCCACATTGTTTGCATCCGGCGGCGGACTGGTCGGGCAAATGCCATCGCCATTGGCAGACCGCATCGTGAAAGTGCTAGAAAAACATGGGCTGGAACATAAAGTAATGGTTGGCGAACCCCATGCCAAGCCACCTATGCCTGACCAACAGTTGGCGGTCTTAATAGTAGGCGAGTCGTATTTTGTATCGTTTGCGTTTTCAGTAGATGAGATGGGCAAAGTTTAGAAGTGTTGGTGTCGTGTTCAGCCATTCGCTACAGTTTTTATCATGTTTGATGTGTGAATAGGCTCATAGCTATCAGCGGTCAACTATCAGCTTTTCTATTTTGGTTCATCTCTCTGTGAAACCTCAGTGATCTCGGTGTCTCTGTGGTTTATTATAGTCCATTATAAATCTAAAAATACCTTTCAGGAGCAATGTTTTTATGCAATTAAATAACGTAGTCGCCATCGTTACGGGTGGCGCATCAGGATTAGGCGAGGCGTGTGTGCGGCGTTTTGCGGCACATGGCACAAAAATTGTTATCGCTGATTTGAACGATGAGCGCGGTCATCTGGTGGTGAATGAATTGAGCGATACAGCCCGCTTTGTGAAAACCGATGTCAGCAGCGAAAAAGACATGGAAACTGTCGTCGAAACAGCATTAAGTGCGTTTGGTGGCGTGCATATTCTGGTCAATTGCGCGGGCATTGGCTTGGCGATGCGAACCGTTGGCAAGGAAGGCGCTCACCCGCTGGAATGGTTTGCCAAAGTGATTCAGGTGAATTTGATAGGCACGTTTAACGCGATTCGGTTGGTGGCGGCAGCAATGCAAAAAAACACGCCTAATAATGAAGGTGAACGCGGCGTGATTATCAACACGGCGTCGGTAGCGGCGTATGACGGGCAAATTGGGC
The DNA here is from genome assembly GCA_022842885.1 of Anaerolineae bacterium. GTDB lineage: Bacteria > Chloroflexota > Anaerolineae > Aggregatilineales > Phototrophicaceae > JALHOR01. Next base: position 63,716 of record JALHOR010000001.1, on the reverse strand, counting down.
AGGCGGCGTACAGCGCCTCCAAAGGTGGCATCGTGGGGATGACGCTGCCGATTGCCCGCGATTTATCCCGCGATGGTATCCGCGTGATGACGATTGCGCCCGGCTTGTTTGATACGCCCTTGCTGGCAGCACTGCCCGAACCCGCCCGCATATCGCTCGGTCAGCAAGTGCCATTTCCGTCGCGCTTGGGCAACCCCGCCGAATATGCCCAACTCGCGCACAGCATCGTCGAAAACCCGATGTTAAATGGCGAGACAATAAGGCTTGATGGTGCAATTAGGATGAGTCCTAAATAATCCTCATCGAAAGCCTGCGCTAAAGTGGTGCAGGCTTGCATGATATTGTTGGCAGAATATAATCAGTGATTCCTGTGAAATTTCACCGTAATTTTTTAAAAATCATCTGTGCCGTGTTGACTTTGGTTTTGCGAGGCATAAGTATTTTCCTAATCAGAACTATATCTATGCTTACCGTCTGGTTTGTAACTGAGAGAATTTGGGAAACTCGCAGCATTCCAAAGTATGTCAAATGCTGGTTTCATTATGATAGGTATATCTTGATTAATGTCTTCTACAAAGATGTCAGGGATTAATAAATTACGCTTACTTATAGGAATACGATGATTATTGCGCTCAGCAAAACTATTCAGCCCTGTCTCAAAAATTTTCCCCTCAACATTAATAATACTTAAAGTAATTATTGTAGGAGATGTACACAGATTTAAATAAATGGGTAATACAGCATCAAAAAAATTTAGAACAATACTTTCAATTGCCCCTAAGAATATCACATATCCATCAGGAGCTTTTTGTGCCTCTAACACTTCTACACACTCGATAACCCCGTTACGAAATATTTGAATATACGATGTTACACCTTCCCGATTTTGTTGACTTGAGGGCATTAGCGCATATCCTTCCAAGTTATAACGACCTGCCCCCCAACCATTAGTATAAGTCCAATATGGAGGATTTCTTACACCAAAAACTGATATATCTATGCTATTTCTACTTTCAAATGCTGCAAGTGGAACAATATGTAATGCTATTTTTAACCCATGCTTTAATGCCACAGGTATTTCTTCATGACTTGGTTGAAGTAAGGCTTCCACTCGTTCTTTTCTAAACACCCTGATACGCTCACTTATTGCCTGTGCAAATGTAAATTGATAGCGTAGTTCATCCATTGTCATGTCGCTATTCCCATTAGAACGTCTTACGTGAAATTTGCCTGTTTCTTTAACGCGGTGTGGAGCGTTATAGCTCCGAGGAATAAAAATCACAATGGCAAATGGATTTTTGGCATTTGCTAAAGGTATTGCCCGGAATAACACACCACTCGGATAAGGCTCAATGCCTGCTCGTGCAATTTGTTCTAAACGTTTTACTTCTTCTTCAGCGTTGTCTGTTTTTATGCCAGTAAGTTTTGTTGCTGTTCCATCTGTTTCTTCTATTCCGCAAATAATCCATCCACCAGCAACATTTGCAATGGCGCTAATATCGGTGCATAAAGCAATGCGTTTAGATCGGGTTACAATATCGCGTTTACTTTCTTCTGGGATGTTAATGGGTATCTGGTAAGCATCGCTCTTGAAATCGACATTTTGAACTTCGCTGGAAATACCAATTAGCCCTTGTAAATCCTGCTCCGTAATGTCGTTTATGCTTTTGCCTTCAAACATGGATTCATTCTCTATGGTTCGCTAGGGGCATTATTGTGTTCTGAGTGATATTCATAAACAATGACGAATGCTGAACACAGTGTAGCACAGGGGTGTTACGCTTGCAATTATGTTTCATTACACCTGTCTTCAGCACTGGCACAATGATGAATTTCTTATAGGTTGTGGTTTGGGCATTTTCACGAGATTTTTGCATGACTCGCCGGATGGCAACACTATCGTTGCTGGCGATGATAGTGGGCGGGTGCTGTTCTTGCGCTGGGTGCAATGACGATGACTGTTTTGTTGGGGTAGTAGGGTGTTTTGGCAGGTTGCGATTATTCGCCTTTTGTCTAGCCATACCCTGAATGACTTGTGATGGCTTGACAGATGTTTTTTAGACTCTATTCGTCATATTTTGTCCTAATCTTACGATTTTGCCAGCACAGCAGCGTAAACATCCAGCGTCTTTTGGGCGGTTTTGCGCCAATGATAGCGCGTGGCTTGGGCAATGCCTTGGTTAATCATGGCATCGCGCAAGGGGGGTTGCAGCAATAACGAGATGATAGCAGCCCCCATCTCGCGGGCATCTTTAACGAGATACGCGCCATCTTCTAGCACTTCATCAAAAATCACGGCGTCGGAAGTAACTACCGGTGTGCCACACGCCATCGCTTCTAGCGGGGGCAAGCCGAAGCCTTCGTATTCGCTCGGAAACACGACCACTTCTGCTAGGCGATACAGCGATGGTTTATCTGCTTCATCCACAAAGCCAACCCATTGCACCAGTTCCTCAATGCCCAATTCAGCCGTATATCGGCGCAGATTGGGGAACAAAACATCATCCCATGCTGGCTCTTGCCCGGCAATCACCAACGGCACTTGCGTCCCCCTAACATAGGTATACGCCAGCAGCAGTTGATTCACCTGTTTGCGCTTATCAAAACCGCCTAAATACAACACAAATTTATCGGGCAATTGATACTTGGTTTTGACAGCGGCATCACGCTCTTTGCCAATGCGGGGATGAAACTGCTCATCTGGCGCGAGATAGGTGACAGTGATTTTTTCTTTTGGGATATTCAGCCAATATTCGATGTCTAATTTGGATGTCTCGCTCAGAGTCAAAATATGGGTTGAACTGCGTGCCGATGTGCTGACTAATTCTAGGTACAGCCGATTAAAAACGCCCATTGCGTACACGGGGTATAAGATAGGAATCACATCCAACACCGATGTAACCAATGGCACAGCACAACTTAAAGGGGCGCCCCAATACGGCACATGTGCCACATCCGCGCCAATTTTTTTGACCACGTTGGGGAAACCAATTTGCTCAAACCACACTTTGCCGATGTTCCCGCGGCTGGCAAAACTGCCTGTATAAACAATCTTCACATCCGGCGGCACAGCCTCCGGTTGAGGAATATGTGGCGGCAGGATGAGCGTGAACTGCGTGGTTTTGTCTATTTTTCGCATGGCAGCCAGCAAGTGGCGCACATATTGCCCACTGCCTGCGTGCAGATGATTCCAGAACCAACCATTGATGGCGATATGCGGCATAAGGTGTCTATCATTTTCACATCGGATAATCCGTTACCGCCGAGAACTTTAATGCATAGTAGCGAGTCTGCGAAGGTAGAAAGAGACTATTCTTAAATAATCCTAACGCTACAATGAACCCATCAATCGGTACTGCGGAGAAAAATCATGCGCGAATTGGTATTCGCTTTTTTCTGGATACTATGCCTGTTATTCCCGGCGGTGGCTAATGCCCAAGATGCACCCCCAATTGACCCGGTGCTGGCTGAGGCGGGTTATCAAGAGGCACTGCGTGTCATCGCCTATACCAAAGAAAACGGCTTGGATGAACTCAATTTGGATGATATGAATATCGCTATGCCGGATACGACGTATGTGAACTGCTGGCTGACCAAACTACCACCGGAAATCGGTGAACTCACCCAATTGCGTATCCTCAAATTGGCAGAATGCCATTTTACCGAACTGCCGCCGGAAATTGGCAACCTGACACAATTAGAAGAACTGTATCTGACGTTTACGCCGCTGACTGTTTTGCCGCCGGAAATCGGACAACTTAAAAATTTGCGCGTGTTAAATCTGGCATATACGACGCTGACCACGCTGCCACCGGAAATTGGGCAGCTTGAATCGCTCGAATATCTGGAAATGAACGAAGCGCAGTTGACGGTAGTCCCGCCTGAAATCGGGCAGTTACACAATCTAAAAAGGCTGATACTGCGGGCGAATAAACTGACGATACTGCCGCCAGAAATTGGCAACCTCACCCAATTGGAAGAATTGCAATTGTGGTCAAATTCATTAACGGCTGTGCCGGCAAGCATTGGCAATCTTAAGAATTTGCGCTCTCTTAACTTAGGCTATAACCAACTTACGCATTTGCCTGTTTCGCTGGGGCAATTAACTGCGTTGGAAGAATGGGATGTATACGCCAATCCGCTGGTCTTCCCCCCAACAGACTTGATTGCTCAACAAGGAATGCAGCCCGCCCTAGCCTATTTACGCGACTATGAGGCGCTGCAAATTCGGCAAACGCTCATCACCGTGATAGGAGGTGGTGTCGCGGGGTGTGCGCTGTTAGCGATGGGTTGGCAGCTACGGCAAAGACGGTTGTATGGCAAAAAGAAGAAGAAAAATAGAGGTTAATCGCCCACGGCTTTTTCGTGCAGGGCATCCAGTATCACCCGCATCAGGTCGCGGAGTTCTTCCCGAATTTCTGGCGGGGGATCGCCTGCCAACGCCAAGCCTATGAGTTTTTCTGCTTCACGCATTTCACCACAATGATAAGCAAGCGAAGCAGCACTTCGCAGTAACACAGAGCGAGAAGGTTCAATGGGTGTTTCAGCAACAAGTCGGGCTGCTTGTGCTTCTAATTCATAAGCGTGGCGAAAATGAGTTACAGCCGTCTCGTTATCGCCTTTCCATTTGGCAATAAAAGCATGTTCCGCAATTGCCATTGCTTGATGATGCAGGTCATTTACTCGCTGGCTGTTTTCCATTTTTTTACTACCTGTGCTTCTGGAATACTAAACTCGACCACAATGACATATGCAGGAAAACCACTTTTATCGGAGACCATTGTTTGGTTGAGTTTTTGACGTACCCTTGCCCGAACTGTTAATTTACTCTTTGCTTGCAAAATACCAGATACTTCCAAACGGGCTTCTTTGGGAACAACAAATTCCTCTGATGAGCGCACTAAGTTTTGTTTATCAGTGAGCCAATAATCAAAACCTGTCATTTTCACTGACTTTTCTATCACAGTGTAATCTGTCAAAGTGTCTATCAGTAAAAATGCAATCCCATAAGCGGCAATCTCGGTTGCCACTAGCAAATCTTTCCACGCCCGCTGCATTTGCTCTGTGACGCTTTCTTCCCATTGTAGCTGAAAAGTAGTTTCTGTGATGCCTTTGACTACCAATGACACACCAGACGAATGCTGTTGGTCATGCAAACATATCAGACAAGCCTCATAATGAGCAGCGCCTAACGCAGGCGAAACACCCGGAAAACCGGCTTTTAAACGTTCAAGTTGCAGAACAGTCATAAAATAACTTTGCAAAAATTCCTGCTACTTTTTGTAAGCAAAGTTTATACCGCCGGCCACGGACGATTGGGACCTGGACCCGGCATGGGGTAAACTTTTTGGCGCAGTAGGCGGCGCACACGGGCGCGAAGTGCCTGCGCCTCAGCGTGGTCAAGCAATTCAGCCAGTGCCTTCATCGTGGGGTCTTCGGGGGAATCCAGTTTTTCGCATAATTTTTGCACATCTGCCAAGACTGTCGCTTCTAACGGCTGCCCGGCAAATTCCCAAATCACCGTGCGAAGTTTATTCATCGTATGAAACGTCAGCCCATGATCAATCGCCCACACGCGATTATCGCAATCCAGCAAACAATGCCCACCTTTGCGGTCAGCATTGTTGATGATGGCATCAAAGACTGCTAATTGTTTGACTTGTTCAAGGTGGGCTTCATCAAAGGTAAAGTAATGGCGCTGTGGGTCATGCTCCACAAACACCTGCACCGACCCAATGCCGCGTGGTCCCTCGCGCAGCACTGTGGGCGGCACGTAGCGCCACCCCAACGCTTCACTAATCACCCATGCGGCTGTTTCACGCTGGCACAATGTCCCATCCGTAAAATCCCATAACGGGCGTTCACCCACACGCGGCTTATAAATTGCCAAAAATGTCAGCGCATCAAGCTGAACATTCACCAAAAATGTGTAGTTTGTTCCCCACCGCATCAACCCAATTTCCTGACACAAGGTGCCTTTTACCAACGCTTCTAACACATCGGCGTAGTTAAGCGTCAGCGGCTTATCAAGTTCTTCAGCAGTGTGGATGGTGTCACGGTTTATCATCGGGAACATCCCTAATAGTTGGCGTTTGGCAGTTAGCAATGATAAAAATGCGTAGTGGTTTTTCCGGCAACAATACCAAGCTGACGGAACACACCACTGAAGATGGGCAGTCTAGGTGTGTTATGTCCAATAATAGGTGATACGCCCGTTTTGTTTGGGGCTAGGTCTGCCCGCCGCCACCAAATCCATCGCTTGTAAACTCAGCGCCCGCATCTGTTTACGGCTGCACCACATACGGACTACGCCCGGTGCATCGTCGGATTCGATGGGGTCAATCATCGTCTCCACATCGTCTTCGTCTGCCAGCACCATCTCTTGGGCAATCAGAACAATCAGCCGGGTATCACTGTCATATGCCAGCCCCATCTGTGCCACCCGAAAAATCGGCTGAATCGGTTCACGCAAATCCATATCAAACGCTGCCATCTCGACGGCTGTTTCAACGGCATCACGCTCATCCAAATCATCTACCAATTCGCGGATGGCTTCTCCCAATGCCCACGTTTGTTCTTTTTCAATCAAGAACGAGACCAAGCGGTTATCGCTGCCCGCTTGCAAATGAAACGTGCGGTTGCCTTTGGGTCCGATGGTGCCGACGGTGATAAAATCTACCGGATTGAGGTCAATTTGTGTGCGTGCCATGTTAATTTGATTTCTTCTCTTGTTGTGCTTGCTTTTGCAATTCTAGCAAATGTGCCACATCATTCACTGTACCCACATACGGGCGGCTATGTCCCAATGTAAGGTGGCTAATGGACGCGGGTGAAATCACAATACGCTGAAAATTATCCAGATGCACACCCAAATAATGTGCCACTGCCATCTTGATTAAATCCGCATGGAACACTAAGGCAATCATCTGACCGGCGTGCTGCTGTGCCAAGGCTTCAATGGCATCTACGATGCGGGTTTGGACGCCGCGCATGGTTTCTCCATTGGGGAAATACGCCCGCGATGGATATTCCTGCACCACCTGCCACATCTTGCGTTTGGCAAGTTCAGCGATGCTCATACCTTCCCAATCTCCATAGCGTACCTCGCCAATTGGCTCATGCTCAATGATGGTGAGATGCGGATGATGTGCCTGTATCGCTTGGGCAGTTTCCACGGTGCGTTCTAACGGGCTGGCATACAGCACCTTGATGGGGACATCTGCCAACCGCTTGCCCAACGCTTCTGCTTGTGCTTTGCCTTCATCATTCAAATGAACACCCGGCGTCCAACCCGCTAATTTACCGGTCTTCACAAAATCGTTGGTGGCATGTCGGATGAGTAGAAACTGCGTCATCGAAATCCGTATCGGTGCATGGTCATAAAGTCATGTTTATCATAGCATAGGTTAGTCAGAAATTGTGCGACAAAGGGTGAGATTCAAGTGAGATTTTTATGGTGTGATTGGCGCAGGAGCATGTTAAGATGATGCTGGAAAAATGGGGTAGCCCCATGAATTGAAACGGCTATCCCATAACCCATTTTGCTAGAACACGGTGTATTCAAAAAGACCACGCAGCACAGGATAAACTTATGCGACGTTTGTTCATGATATTAGTCAGCAGCATATTCGCGGCGGGCATCGCGCTTTATGCCCAAGATACCGCGCTGGAATGCCCAGATGGCAGTACTTACGACAACGCCTTGCGGTTGATAGCGCCCCCCAATGTGAGCAGTCCGTTATTGCCACCGAATGCCCCGGCAGATACGCCCCTGCCTTACGTGCTAACAGTGCTAGAATTGCAAGGCAACAAACCCATTTTAGCCGTCAGCGGTGACAATGATTTTGCGGCATGTGTGCCTGTAGACCCCCGCGCTACCGTCTATAGTGCTAATTTACCGACCACTGGCGAAGTCCCCGCTTCGCCCTTGAGCAGCGGGATTGTTGTGCCGCCGCAGCCTACTAGCATTGAGATTGCGCTGGCGAATGTCAGTGCCGATTATGGCGAATTTTTGCTATTTATCGAAGGCGTCAGCAGCATGACAACCGATGATGAAGGCGATGTGTACACGCTGCCAGTGACACCGGGTATGCTGGCTTCGGGCGTGCCGTTTACGGCGTATGTTATCGCGCTGGATGCTAATTATGACGCTGCGCTCGCATTGGTAGATGCTGATGGGCAAATACTGCGCGACGAGAACAATCAACCCATAACGTGTGATAACGCGGACGATACCGAAACATGTTATGGTGAATCCGCCAGTTTGGAAGGCGCGTTTATTGCTGGCTTTCGCAATCAACGGTTTGAAGGCAAACCAACGGATGCCATGCTGACGCTTCCTTTGAGTGATGCTCTCTTGGAAACGGGCATTGCTCTGCGCGTGAATACGAGTGCAGCCAATGGCGAATATGCGCTCATTATCCATGCTGCCTCTGGCGCAAAACCGGATACTACTGTAGCTGCCACACTAGAAGAAGCGAATGATGGCACGTTGACAGTGATGTGTGCCAATGGCGCGACCATTGCCGAAGGCGTGCGCTTGGAACTGCCCGCACTGGCTGCTGAAACTACTTATCGTGTGACTGCTGTTGGCAGCGGTGAGATGAATCCTAGTTTGGCAGTCTTTAAAACGGATGGAACGGGGAGTTGTCACGAGGATACTGCGGGTGCCGAACAGTATGCTGCGGTTTTGCCTGATGGCAATTACAGCGCCTCCAATCGTACTGCACAGGCAGAACTGCCGCCGGATACCGCGTTTATCGTGGTCGGCAACAGTGCGGCGACCAGTGGTTCAGTCGCTCTCATTATTGAGGGATTTGCTTATGCCGCCGCTGCCGAAGCCACTGAAACACCCATACCCCAACTTGATTTGACTCAGCAATTCGCCACTGCCCAAGCTGGCGCGACCCAAACGTTATCCGCGCTAGAAAGTTCTATGACGCAAACCGCCGTCTTTGGGCAAATTTTGCTGACACAGACTGCCGTTGCTGCCCAACCGGAAGCCACCTTACCACCTGATGCTGTTTTAGACGCGCCGCAAATTGTGGGCGATACTTTTGCTATCCAAGTATCACCGGGCATGGCAGATGCAGAAGGCAGTATGTTTGTGTATATGCTTGCCGTTGACCGCACACTGAACCCATTGCTGGCATGGGTGGATGAGAACAACACGGTTATGCGTGATGAGTTAGCTCAGTTGGTCATCTGCAATGATGCGGGTGTGCCACAAAGCTGCCATGCTGATTTGCCCAGTCTCGCCGGGTATCAAGTGACGGTTGCTGAAAACCGGATTTTACCGGGCTTCACACCGGATGCTGCCCTGCGCTTATTCCTCAGCGAAGACGATGCTGGCGATCTTGTACGAGTGGTGGCAACAACGCCGGATAAAACCAGCGGGGCGTATGTTCTTCTATTGACCTTAACACCGCGCTAGGCATAGTGTTTAACAAGGGCGTGGATTGCCACGCTCTTGCCTAAAATTGCTAGGTATCATGGTTGGCTTCACCTAGCAAAACATAGGCTTCATCCAGCGATGCCACCATGTAATATTCCATTTGTTTGCCCGATTGTAGCGCCCCATAAAGTTGGGTGAACATCCGAAAAAATGCTCGTAAAATTGTATTCGACCCCACAAAAATTGTTTTGCCAATATTGTCTGGGGCATTACGAACCGCACTGCCACCATGCGTCATCAGATTTTTAGGCAGCAGTTGGCTTTGAGTCATATCAATAATCATATCTACTCTATGTCCAGCAACTTCAATCAGGTGGTTGACTTCGCCGCGTTTTTCATAATATTCCTCCCATGTCCACGAGCCTTCAAACATCCAGATAACAAGCCGCTTGGAATCATCGTATTGTACCGTGACTGGCATAACGCCCCCTTATGGTCACAAGATAAAAGTTATTTTCAAATTCGCTTTTTCCGATAATGACTCACCCTTGCAATCAGTATTTTTGAAACAACTTCTCGGTATCACACAACGCGCATCAGGATACCGTTGGCAGGCACTAAAGTTGCTGCCGCCGCTGGACGAATCACTTGATTCGGCAGTACTTCTAAATCCAGTTGTGGGATGAGCGTTGCCAGCAGCAGGGCGATAGTATGCAGCGCGAAAGGTTGCCCAATGCAAATTCTGGAGCCACCGCCAAACGGAAAATAGGCGAAGCGCGGTAGTTGTTTTTCAAATTCCGGGGTAAACCGTTCCGGCAAAAATTCATCGGGCATATCAAAATATGCCGGGCTGCGCTGTACCACATAGGGACTAATAAAAAGGGTCTGTCCGGCGCGAACCTCATAGCCACCGATGCTGACCTCCTGTGTCGGTTCGCGGTCAAAGAGCCACGCTGCCGGATACAAGCGCAAGGTTTCTTTGATGACCTGCTGCAAAAACGGCATTTGTTTGAGCGATTCAGCCGTTGGCACACTGCCATTTAACGTTTGGGTGATTTCGGCGTGTAATTTTTGGCGCACCGGGGGATGAATCGCTAAGAGGTAAAAAATCCACGATAAGGTGGTGGTGGTCGTCTCATATCCGGCAAAAAAAATCGTCGCAATCTCATCGCGGATTTCTTTATCGGTCAGTGATTGCTCATTTTCAGCGTCGTGTTCCGCCAAGAGTCCACCCAACAAATCATAGTGCGTGCCGGGCTGTTGGCGGCGGTCAGCGATGAGGTGGTAGACCACCTTATCCAGCGTTGTCATGGCATGATTCAAAATGCGATTGTGTTCGGTGGGCAACCAGCGCGGCAGGGGTATGGGGCTGCGAACCCGCAAATCTAGGGCTTTGCTGAAGGTTTGCAATGCCGTCCGCACCGTGTCGGTTTCTGCCAAAGCTGCTGAAAAAAATGTCTCGATGACAATATTCAGCATGAGGGTGGCGACGGCTGGCACTAAATCCAATGTTTCGCCCGGTGTGCGCTGCTGAAGCCATGCTTGCGTTTGAGTCACCATGCTGTCGGTATAATGCTGCACTTGGCGCATATGAAATGCCGGCTGCATAATCCGCCGATGCTGGCGATGGCGGTCATTTTCCAGCGTCACCAAGCCATCCCCTAAAAGAGGTGCTAACAAGGTTTTGGTGCTGCGCGTCTTATAGAACAACTCAGCGCGTTTGACCAACACATCGGCAATATCCTCCGGGTTAGCAAGCAGCACCATCCGGCTGGGACCCGCCCGTACTTGGGAAACCGTGCCATAATCACGAGTGGTCGTCACAAGAAATTGCAAAAAATCGTGCCGCATCGCGTTAAGATTGCCCATTAACGGATGCCCGGCGGGACCCGGAATACGGTGTGTCATAATGCCCCTATATTTATACTCAAAATTAACTTCATTATAACCGAAGTAATGGAAAGTGGGCATCAAAATTTGAGGTGGATTTTTACGACGCCATCTCTTTTTTGGCAATGATGCGCGTTGGAGTGGGTAGCCTAATTCGATAGCACCCGCTAGCTGCTCTAAATCATTCTTGATACTTTCTTGATGTTCTCGCTACATATTCTGACCCCCATTTGATGCCCCATGCGCGACAATCAGCAATGAAGAAAAATAAGGAGCGACCACGATGGATTGGGAACTGGCTATCGCCGGGCTGATTGCCCTGCTGCTGTTGGTGTATCTGGCATATTCGCTGGTGTATCCAGAGAGGTTTTAGGGCATGACGACGCTTGAGCTATTGCAAATTGTGGTGTATTTCGGGCTACTGATTGTATGTACGCCGCTGTTGGGCGCTTACATGGCGCAGGTATTCAGCGGGGAACGGACGCTGTTGACGCCGATTTTGCGCCCGCTAGAAATGGGTATCTATCGGTTGGCGGGGGTGAATGCCGATGAAGAACAGAGTTGGTGGCAGTATGCGCTGGCGCTGCTGATTTTTAATATCGCAGGTTTTTTGATGGTATTTTTTTTGCAGGTATTTCAGGGGAGTTTGCCGCTGAACCCAGCAGGCTTGCCGAATGTCGAGCCAACTTTGGCATTCAATACCGCCACCAGTTTTATGACCAACACCAACTGGCAATCCTACGCGGGCGAAACCACCATGAGTTATCTGACGCAGATGGTTGGGTTGGCAGTGCAGAATTTCGTCAGTGCGGCAACAGGTATCGCGGTCGTGATTGCACTCACTCGTGGGTTGGCGCGGAAATCTGCTGCTACCTTGGGCAATTTCTGGAGTGATATGGTGCGCTCTACGCTGTATGTGCTGCTGCCGCTTTCGATTTTGTTGGCGCTGATATTGGTTAGCCAAGGCGTGATTCAAAATTTCAATGCGCCAGTGATAGCGACCACGCTCACAGGCGAATCGCAAACACTACCGCAAGGAGCCGCGGCATCGCAGATTGCCATCAAACAACTTGGCACCAATGGCGGCGGTTTCTTTAACGTCAACAGCGCCCACCCCTATGAGAATCCCACGCCATTGAGCAACTTTTTACAGGTGTTCGCCATTTTGCTGATTCCAGCGGCGCTAACATTCACTTACGGGAAAATGGTTGGGTCTGTGCGCCAAGGCTGGGTGATTTTCGCGGCGATGCTGCTGTTGCTGTTGGCAGGATTCAGCGTGATGCTCATTGCGGAATACAGTCCGAATCCGGTTTTTGGCACGGCAAACGCGATGGAAGGCAAAGAAACGCGCTTTGGCATTATGAACAGCATCCTGTGGGGCGCAGTCACAACTGCTGCTTCTAATGGCTCGGTCAATGCCATGCACAGCAGTTTCAGTCCGCTGGCGGGTGGTATCGCCATGCTGAATATCATGCTGGGCGAAGTGATTTTCGGCGGGGTGGGCGCAGGTTTATATGGCATGTTGATTTTTGTCATTCTCACCGTGTTCATTGCTGGACTCATGGTGGGACGCACGCCGGAATACTTAGGCAAAAAAATTGAAGCGCGTGAAATTAAGATGGCGATTGTGGCAATTTTGCTGCCTTCTGGCGCAATTTTATTGTTTACGGCGCTGGCAACTGTCACCGATGCTGGCTTATCCAGTCGCGCCAATGCCGGAGCGCACGGCTTCAGCGAAATTCTGTATGCTTTCACTTCGGCGGCGGGCAACAACGGCAGCGCGTTTGCCGGGCTGAATGCCAATACACCTTTCTATAACATCCTGTTAGGTCTGGCGATGTGGATTGGGCGCTTCGGCGTGATTTTGCCGGTCTTGGCAATTGCCGGCAGCATGGTCACAAAGAAAGCTGCGCCGCCCTCCCCCGGCACTTTTCCAACCGATAGCCCACTGTTCGTCGGGTTGCTAATTGCGGTGATTTTGATTGTCGGGGCGCTGACCTTTTTCCCGGCACTGGCGCTGGGACCCATTGTGGAACAATTGCTGATGAATGCCGGGCGGGCGTTTTAAGCTAATGACTTGTGACTTATAGGAGACTCAACATGACTGTGCAAACCAAAATGAAAGCCCGTCCGCTGTTTGAAGGCGCGATTCTGCGGCGAGCGGTGATTGACGCTATTCGCAAACTTGACCCGCGCCAACAGGTCAAAAATCCCGTGATGCTCGTCGTCAGCGTCGGCGCGGTGATGACTTCGGCAATCTTGCTGCGCGATTTGCTTACTGGGCGTACTGCCGATTTAGGTTTCAACTTGCAAATCACGCTGTGGCTGTGGTTCACGGTGCTGTTCGCCAACTTTGCCGAAGCGATGGCAGAAGGGCGCGGCAAAGCGCAAGCCGACAGCCTGCGAAAAACGCGCACGCAGATGATGGCGCGGCGATTACAGAATGGCAAAGAAGAACGGGTCGCGGCGGCGCAACTCAAAAAAGGCGATTTGGTGGTCTGTGAGGTCGGCGATGTCATCCCCGGTGATGGTGAAGTAGTGGAAGGCATTGCTAGCGTAGACGAAAGCGCCATCACGGGCGAATCAGCACCTGTTATCCGCGAGAGTGGCGGCGATAGAAGCGCGGTCACAGGCGGCACGCGGGTATTGAGTGACCGAATCGTGATTCGTATTACATCTGAGCAAGGCAGCACCTTTTTAGACCGCATGATTGCGCTGGTGGAAGGCGCGAAACGCCAGAAAACACCCAACGAAATTGCGCTGACGATTTTGCTATCTGGGCTGACGATTATTTTCTTATTGGCAATTGTATCGCTGCGAGCATTTGCCGCCTACAGCGAAACTGAATCCGGCATTACCGAAACTGCCGCCACAGTGCCAGTATTGATTGCGCTGTTGGTGTGCCTCATTCCTACTACCATCGGTGGATTATTGAGCGCCATCGGTATCAGCGGCATGGATAGGATGATTCAACGCAATGTGTTAGCAACCAGCGGGCGGGCAGTCGAAGCGGCAGGCGATATTGATGTTCTACTGTTGGATAAAACTGGCACGATTACGCTAGGCAACCGCATGGCGACTAATTTTGTTCCAGCGGGACGCATTCCAGCCGATAAATTGGCAGATGCGGCGCAGCTATCCTCATTGGCAGATGAAACACCCGAAGGACGCAGCATTGTTATCCTTGCGAAAGAAAAGTTCGGTTTGCGCGGGCGCGAATTGCACGAACTCAAAGCAGAATTTGTTCCTTTTACAGCGCAGACGCGCATGAGTGGTGTGGATTTTCCGGCGATAGATGGTCAATCGGTACGCAGCATTCGCAAAGGCGCTGCTGATGCGGTGAGAAAACATGTCGAATCGCTGGGCGGTGTTTATCCTGCCGATGTACAAGCAGCCGTAGATAGCATTGCAAAAAGTGGTGGCACGCCGCTGGTGGTCGCTGAAGGCAAAGAAGTCTTGGGTGCCATTGAACTCAAAGATATTGTTAAAGGTGGCATTCGGGAACGGTTCGCCCAACTACGAACGATGGGCATTCGCACGGTAATGATTACGGGCGATAATCCACTGACTGCCGCCGCGATTGCCGCCGAAGCGGGCGTTGATGATTTTATGGCGCAAGCAACACCGGAAGACAAACTCAAGCGTATCCGCAGCGAACAAACCAGTGGGCATCTGGTAGCGATGACCGGGGATGGCACGAATGACGCACCCGCCTTAGCACAAGCTGATGTGGGCGTGGCGATGAACACCGGCACACAAGCCGCCCGTGAAGCCGGAAATATGGTGGATTTGGACAGCGACCCGACTAAATTGATTGAAGTCGTCGAGATTGGCAAACAACTGTTGATGACACGCGGCGCTTTAACGACGTTCAGCATCGCCAATGATGTCGCCAAATATTTCGCTATTATTCCGGCGCTGTTCGGCACGCTATACGCGACAGGCGCAGGTGAAGCAGGTCCGTTGGCAACACTGAATATCATGGCGCTGTCTTCGCCGCAAAGTGCGATTTTAAGCGCGACGATTTTTAACGCGCTCATTATTATTGCGCTTGTACCATTGGCGCTGCGTGGGGTGAGTTACAAGCCGATGGGCGCGGCGGCGGTTTTGCAGCGCAACCTGCTCATTTACGGTTTAGGTGGGCTGATTGTGCCGTTCATCGGCATCAAGCTCATTGACCTCATTATCACGACCATTGGGTTAGCATCATAAGGGGATGAGGGCATGTGGCAAAAACGCTTTTTGCCTTATGCAGGCTTACTTCTTATCGGTATTGTGGCGACGCTGTTTCTGGTGTTGGAAGGCGCTTTGCCATTGACCGAAACCGAACATTTCCTGCTGCAAATTCTCTGGTTGGGCATCATGTTTTCGGCATTGTTCATCTGGAGTTTGCAGAGTGGATTATCGTTCACCACACAATCTAGTCCGGCACACATGACCGACACTGAACCAGAAATTAGCAGCACCGTGATTGATGATGAATTATACGATGCAGACCGTTTATGGTTACAGCAGCATCCTGATGATGATGCCTTGAATACGCGCAGCAACCAATAAGGAGATATAAGCCATGCTTCGACAACTCCGTCCGGCAGTGATGATACTGGCGCTGATGACCCTTCTCACAGGGGTGATTTATCCATTGGTGGTGACAGCCGCCGCCCAAGTCCTTTTTCCTGCCCAAGCGAATGGCAGCTTAGTGACTATCAATGATACCGTCGTCGGTTCATCGCTCATCGGGCAAAATTGGAACGATGACCCACGCTACTTCTGGTCGCGCCCTTCGGCAGTCAACTATAATCCACTGCCTTCCAGCGGCAGCAATCTTGCGCCGACCAGCGCAACGCTGCAAGAGGCGGTGAATACTCGCGCCACTGCTTTTACAACAGCGAACAGCATGACCACGGCGCTTGAGCTTGTCCCAACAGATATGTTGTTTGCGTCTGGCAGCGGGCTTGACCCGCATATCAGCCCAGAAACGGCACGCTTGCAGGTCAGGCGTGTTGCCGCCAACCGGGGCATTGAACAAGACATATTGATTGATTTGGTCAACAGCATGGTTGAGATGCCGCAGTTGGGTTTGTTAGGGCAAGAGCGCGTGAATGTGCTGCTGCTCAATTTGGTGCTGGATGCTTTAGAATAGACCTAAAGGCATTGAGAGGCACACGATGGATGATTATAGACCAGACCCTGATGCCCTGTTAGCGGCGATTCAAAAAGATGAATCGCGTGAGCAGCGCGGCAAACTCAAAATCTTTTTCGGCATGGCGGCAGGGGTCGGCAAAACCTACGCCATGCTAGAAGCCGCCCGCCGCCTCAAATCGGAGGCGGTAGATGTTGTCGTTGGCTATGTGGAAACGCATAAACGGGCTGAAACCGAGGCGCTTTTGGCAGGATTAGACATTATTCCACGCCAAAAAGTCGAATATCGCGGGACAGTCATGGAAGAAATGGATACCGATGCTATCCTCCAGCGCCAGCCGCATACCGTATTGGTAGACGAACTGGCGCATACCAATGTCCCCGGCGTGCGCCATCTCAAACGCTATCAGGATGTGCAAGAACTGTTAGAAGCAGGCATCAACGTTTATACGACGATTAACGTTCAGCACTTTGAAAGTCGTGCCGATGCCGTCCGCCAAATCACGGGCATCACCATTCATGAGACTGTGCCAGATTCGATTTTGGATTTAGCCGATGAAATTGAACTGGTGGATTTATCGCCTGAAAATTTGCGAAAGCGGCTGTCAGAAGGCAAAGTATATACATCAGAACGCATCGAAACTGCTGCTAATAATTTCTTCCGGGTTGGCAACCTAACGGCACTGCGCGAAATGGCATTGCGCCTGACTGCCGAGCGTGTAGACCACCAGCTTCAGGATTACATGCGCGTTAAGCAAATTGCGGGACCTTGGAAATCGGGCGAGCGATTGTTGGTGGCAGTGGGTCCCAGTCCGTTCTCAGAGCGTCTTATCCGCTGGACACGGCGCATGGCATATAACTTAGAAGCGCCGTGGTTGGCGGCATATATCGAAACGCCAGATGAAATAACGCCAGAACAAAAAAAACGCTTGGCAGATAATTTGGTACTTGCCCGCACGTTGGGCGGCGAAGTGGTCTTGTCGTCTGGCAGCAACGTGAGTGAAGGCTTGGTGCGGTTGGCACGCCAACGCAATGTCACCCAGCTTGTTGTCGGCAAACCCATACAACATCCAATCCGCAATTTTTTACGTGGTGGCTCGCTCGTAGACCGCTTGATTCGCGCGAGTGGCGATATTGATGTGTATGTGGTGACGGGCGATCAACCAGAAGATGAACCAAGACGCCGTATCTCACAACCTACGCAACATTCCGTCTGGACACAATATGTCTTGGCGGTGGCGATTGTAGCGGTGGCTACGGGCATTAATTTGATTTTGCTGCCCATTATCGGGTATCAGGCGGTAGGCTTAATTGAACTGTTGGCAGTGCTGCTGATTGCCGTGTATATTGGTCGTGGACCGGCGCTTGTCTCTGCCATTATTAGCGCCCTGTCATGGGATTTTTTGTTTATCGAACCCCGTTTTACATTTGTAATTTCACGTCCTGAAGATGCGATTTTATTTGTCTTATATTTTGCGATTGCCATTTTCGCCGGCAATTTGACCGCCCAATTACGCACACAAGAACGCCAAGCGCGTAACAATGCGGATCGGGCGATGGCGTTGTATACGCTGGCGCACGAAATCGCAGTGGCGATGAATATGGATGATGTGCTGCAAACGGCGACCGCCCAAATTGGGCAGGTCTTTGATGCTCAAGTGGCGGTGCTGCTGCCACAACAAGCCGGGCAAATCGTGCCAACGATGCATTCATGCAGTACCCTGACACTGGACGAAAAAGAATTCAGCGTGGGGTTGTGGGTCTATGATAATGGCAAACCCGCCGGGCGTTTCACCGATACCTTGCCGCTGACAACGGTGCAGTTTATCCCGCTGAACACCTCAACGCGCACTGTAGGCGTTATTGGCATTTGTACCCGCCAACGAGAACGGTTATCGTTTGACCAAGAGGCGCTCTTAGAGACATTCATTAATCAGGTGGCATTAGTTGTTGAGCGCGAATTGTTGGATGAAGCGGCAGAACAATCCGCTATGCTCAAAGAGTCTGAGCGCCTTTATACAACATTGCTCAACTCGATTTCGCATGAACTTCGCACGCCAATTGCCGCGATTACAGGTGCTGCCAGCAGCTTGCTCGATACACCGACCAGTTCCAATGAAGCCGCCCGCTTAGAACTCACTCAGAATATTCAAAGCGCCGCTGGACGGCTCAACCGATTGGTGGAAAATTTACTGGATATGTCACGGTTAGAGAGTGGACGATTGCAACTTAAACGTGACTGGTGCGATGTGAGCGAAATCATCGGTGTTGCTGTCAAGAATCTGGCGCAAGAACTGGCTGAACACCCATTGACCATTGATGCATCTTCTGGGCTACCGCTGATTCAAGTGGATTTTGTGCTACTGGAACAGGTCTTGGTGAATTTGCTGGACAACGCATGTCATTACACGCCTGCCGGAACACCCATTACGATCATGGCAAGACAGCAAGGGCAAACGCTTGAAATTATCATCCGTGATGCTGGCGCGGGTATCCCGCCGCACGAGTTGGAGCATATTTTTGATAAATTTTATCGGGTGCCGGGTACGGCGACAGGTGGAACTGGGCTTGGTCTGTCTATCAGTCGTGGTCTTATTGAAGTGCATGGCGGCACTTTGAGCGCCCAAAATGCAACGGGTGGGGGTGCAGAGTTTATCATTCGGTTGCCATTGACGGCTGCCCCATCCCCGGTGAAGGAAGCCGTCACATGAGCGATGGCTTGCAAATTTTGATTGTGGATGATGAGATACAAATTCGGCGTTTTTTACGAATTAGCCTAGAAGCACATGGCTATCGTGTTTATGAAACAGTTGACGGACAAGAAGGTATCCTTAAGACCGCGCAGTTACGCCCGGATTTAATCATTCTCGATATGGGATTGCCGGGTATGGATGGGTTGGAGGTACTCAAGCGCCTGCGCGAATGGACGCAGACGCCGGTGATTATTCTCTCGGTGCGCGATAGTGACCGCGATAAAGTGGCGGCGCTGGATGCCGGAGCAGACGATTACCTGACTAAGCCTTTCAGCATGGATGAGTTGCTAGCACGCCTCCGTACTGCCCAGCGCCACGCCCAACCCCAACCGCAGGCTGCCACTTTCACCAGTGGTCATCTGTACGTAGATTTAACGCGCCGTCTCGTCATGGTAAAAGACGCCCCAGTCAAACTCACACCCACCGAATATGCCCTGCTGCGACTGCTGATTCAACATGCGGGCAAAGTGCTGACGCATCAGCAAATCTTACGGGCGGTGTGGGGACCAGAGTATGTTCAGGAGACGCATTATTTGCGCGTGTACTTTGCCCAACTGCGCCATAAAATTGAGGTGAATCCGGCACTGCCGGAAATCATTCTGACAGAACCCGGCGTGGGGTATCGGCTGAAAACAACGGGGTAAAATATAATACGCGCAACAACACATCGGACAAATCAGCGATTAATCTATACCATCTTCCGCAAAACAAAAAGCCCATAGTCCGAGTGCAATTCATGCCATTGAAAATAACGCGGATCAGTAGTCGTATATGCTTCAAGATGGGCTTGGTTCGGTGCGTAATGTGGTGGATACAATGAGGACTACTACTATTTCGCACACTCCTATGGCGTGCCAGATGCGGCACTGAGTGGCTTTACCTTCATGAGCGAATACAGCCATATCAACGGTTTGCAGTATCACAGGATGCGGTATTACAATTCATCTTTAGACATTTTCCTTTTGCTTGACCCGTTTGATGGCGAAGTTTTTTCATCCATTATGTGTGGCACAGAGGGTTGTTGACCGTCTTCAAAATGGGAAACTGAATGAAAAATATCAATTCTTCAATTATAATCAACCAGTATCTGACGTGCCGATAGAGGAAGAATTACCACTTTTTAGGATATTTTTAGATCAAAAATAGCTCTTAATAATTTCGAACATTGGGCAAAAACTAATAGTCCATAAAACCAATTCCGTTATATTGCTAAACACTAATGCCTAACCGCCGCTTGCTCCTCTTTAATCTTCGTACTGATGCCGATGACCATATTCTGGGCTTTACAACGCGCTGGATAGCCGGGCTTGCGCCTTATTATGATGCGATTGATGTGCTAACGATGCACGCCGGACGAATTGCCGTGCCAGAAAATGTAACGGTGTATTCGGTTGGGCGCGAAAAAGGCTATGCTGCACCGCGCCGCCTGTTGAATTTTTATGTGATTTTGCTGCGCTTATTACTGACTCACCATTATACCGCGTGTTTCGCCCATATGATGCCCTTGTTTGCCGCTTTGGGTGGCATCCTGTTAACGCTTTTTCGAGTGCCAACCACCACTTGGTATACCCATCGCCAACGCACGCGGCAGTTAGCTTGGGCAGTTCGTTTTTCGCGCCGGGTTGTTTCGGCTGTGCCAGATAGTTTTCCTATCCAAACGCCTAAACTGCGCGTTACCGGGCATGGCGTGGATACCGAATTTTATTCTCCCTCTCCCCCTCTCCATGTATGGAGAGGGGGCAGGGGGGTGAGGTTGGAGGGAATGCAGGCGGAGGTTGTTTATGTTGCGCGGCTCACGCCAATCAAACAGCAGCATCATTTGATACAAGCCATCTTGCCGTTGGATTGCAAACTTGTTTTGATTGGTGATATTCCCGATGGTTACGACGATGCCTATAAAAAAGATCTGATTGCCCAAGTGGAAAAATTGAATTTACATACAAAGGTCTTTTTTGCGGGGGCGCAAACCCCCGAACAAGTGCGCGAATGGTATGTAGGGGCGGCTGTCGCTGTGAATCTCAGTCCGCCCGGCTTGTTTGATAAAGCTGCTTTAGAGAGCATGGCATGTGCCGTTCCAACGCTAGTCAGCAATCCAGCCTTTGCCCCGGTCACAGGCAACCATACCGAAAAACTCCATATCGCCGCTGCTGATGATGTTGCCGAACTAACGGCAAAACTGCGCGATTTATTGGCACTCTCGCCCACAGAAAGTCAGCAGATAGGCGCGGATTTGCGCCGCCAAATTATCGCGCAGCACAGTTTGGAACGCCTCATGAAAAAATTAGTGCGTATTTTAGATACCGGAGAAATGGACACCTAAAATGCCTGTTTTAGATGATTGTCATCCACAAGTGGTCAAAGCCTTGCAAAAAGCCGGTTTATCCGTGAATGCGCTGCCGTATGTATTGCGTTTTAATCGGCGCAGACGAGTTATGATAGATATTGAAGCCCAACGCGCCGGACAAACTGTTTTGCTTATGGAAGTAAAGTGTTTTCCAGATACATCCGCAGAAACAACTGAACTTTATGTTGCGATTGGGCAATATTTGGTCTATCGTGGCTTATTGAAAGAACGAAATATTCAACTGCCGTTATTTCTGGCTGTTCCATTTCATGCTTATAGCGGGGTTTTCCAACTTATGGCAATGCCTGCTATTCGGGAAAATAACATTAAAATAGTGGTGATTGATATGGTGAAAGAGGAGATTGTCGAATGGTTGCCTTAATTGAACGACATACTCAAAAAATTCAACTCCAAGAAATTGTTCGGCAAGAAGTTGGGTTATATGCAGGCAATACCCATGAAGCAAAACTTTATCCGGTTTTCGATGAAGTTCACCGCCTATATATGGTTGTCATTGTCCCGGAAAAAGATGCTGAACGTCCGGCGTGGGTTTTGGTCATGGCACAGGTGATTGAAGATTATGTCGTAATTCTGGAAGAAAGCGCCATAGATAAGCCACTCGTGGAAGCCCTCATGAAGAATGGTGGTATCCCGCGTGAAAAAATTATCCTAGCGTATGCAGGCGAAAAACTACCAGAATAAAATCAGCACCCAACATAGGGCAGTATCGCCTGTGTGGATTAATACTGCGGAACTTATTTTGAGTTGATGCCAAAGGCGAACCACAATGCTATTTGAAAATAAGAGTGTGTTGATTACTGGTGCAGCATCGGGCATTGGCAGAGCCAGCGCCTTATTATTTGCCCGTGAAGGGGCAAAGTTGGTACTGTCGGATGTGAACGATGCTGGCGGCACAGAAACACTTGCCATGATAACCGACATGGGCGGCACCGCCATTTACCATCGCTGCGATGTGACCAGCAGCGAGTCGGTTACAACGCTGGTGGCAGCAGCAGTAGCCCACTATGGTGGGCTGCATTATGCGGTCAATAATGCGGGTATCGCAGGCACTTTCCAAAATGCTATTGCTGAAACCGAAGAAAGTGTTTATGACGCGGTGATGGCGGTGAACGTTAAAGGGGTTTGGTTGTGCATGAAAGCCCAGATTCCGGCAATTTTGGCAAGTGGTGGCGGCAGCATCATCAATTTAGCGTCGGTAGCGGGATTGATTGGCGCACCGGGTGGCGCGGTGTATGCTGCCAGCAAACATGCTGTTATCGGGCTAACGCGCTCGGTGGCGCTGGAATATGCCCGGCACGGTCTCCGTGTGAATGCCATTTGCCCATCGTATATCGAGACGCCGATGGTCACAAATTTGAGCGATGTAGACCCTAAAATGGAAGAACGCACGCGCAAAGCCAGCCCGATGAAACGCTTGGGACAACCTGATGAAGTGGCAGAAGCGATTGTGTGGTTATGTTCGGAAAAAGCGTCGTTTATTAATGGGACAACACTGGCGATTGATGGCGGACTGACAGCGAGTTAGGTTTTATTCGCCATTATCTTGTAGTTCTTTTTTGCCTATTTCTTCCAGACGAGTAAGGAGTCGGCGCCTATCGCCCTGCAAGTGGCTATAAATCACGGTATCTATCGGAATCCGTGTGCCAGAAATTATGATGATACCCGCTTCATTCATCTCGATAGGTACAACCATCTGAGTTTGGGGCGATGCTAATTGAATTATGGCAACCTCCTAGCGCACGCCGGCGGGTTCAATGATTTGGACAGTGGCTTGCAAAAACTGGAAATCATCACGGGGCGGCAAAATTTCTTGCACCGCCACAATTTGGAACTGGCGGGGCCCGATTTGCACACTATCGCCGATTTGGGGGCGCTTCTCTACATTTTTGATGCCGCCCGGATATTGTCCGGTTTCTTCCACATAGCTCACTTTGTAAATCATAGGTCTATCCTTTGCTGCTCTGCTGGGAACTAATTATCACGGTGACGTAATTTAAACGATAAATCTTGCGCCAAGTTCCGCATCATCAGATAACCAATGGCAGTATCCGTTTCACATAGGGTTTCAAAATCGGTGCGGTCAATGCTATAGATGTGTGTTTCACCCAATGCAATCGCCGTCGCTGACCGAGAGCCAGCATCAATCAGCCCCATTTCGCCCACGACCTGCCCTTCGCCCAAGTACAATGCTGGATAGGGTTCACCATGCGGGGGGGTGACAGCGATTTCAATTTGCCCACTGGCAATAATCACCATTTTGTCGGAAGGGTCGCCTTGCCGAAACAGCACCGTGCCGGTAACAAGCGTTTCTGGGCGGCAAATGTTACCAATCTGCTCCAACTGAAGCGCATTTAACCCGCGAAATAATTCCACTTGTTTTAAGATATTCATCAATGGCATAGGGTTAATCTTAGGACATGGTTGGTTCAAACGCTGTATTTTGCTCTAAAATCATTATAGCCCAAAAGTCTCGCCTGCGTCAGCATCATCAAATAGTGTAGAATCTCGTTAAAAAGTGGTGCCTTATGGCGCTCTCTTACGCCGTGTTTATTTGTTCGGTGTACACTAATGGATAGCGATACCTGCTCCTAACAACAGAAGCAGTTTTGATAATGCAAGGTCGCAAGGATACTAACGCTTATGAGTGATGAATTAGAACGGCTGATTGCACGGTTGATGTCCAATGACCAACCTGCGACCAGCACGTTGGAAAAACAAGAGGCTACCCCAGACGGCGCAACCCCAGAGGAAGTGCCGATTTTACCCCTGCGTGGACTGGTGGTGTTTCCGCATACGGCGATTCCCCTGACGGTGGGGCAAGCACGCAGCATTCGTTTGGTGGATGATGTCGTTGAAGGGGAACGCTTGGTGGGGTTAGTGACCGCCTATGACCCAGAAATGGATCAACCGGGACCGGAAGATATTTATCGTGTCGGGACATTAGCGGCGATTCATCGCTTGTTTCGTGCGCCAGATGGCACGATTCGGCTGTTGGTGCAGGGGTTAAGCCGTATTCGGATTGATGATTTCACGACTACAGCACCCTATTTAAAAGCCCGCATCACCCGCATTGATGAAACGATTGAGCAAAGCGTGCAGATTGAGGCGCTGGTTCGTAACATTAATGAGCGTTTCCGCGTGCTAGCAGAGCTAAAACCCAGTATCCCCGGCGAACTCGTCAATTCGGCACTTTCGTCCACCGACCCGCTGCAATTGGCGTATGCCGTGGCGACGTATGTGGGCATGGAACTGGATAAAGCGCAATCACTGCTGGAAGTGGACAGCACCCAAGCAAAACTCCGGTCTTTGTTGGAACACCTGAATAAAGAGATTGAAGTGCTGGAAATTGGGCGCAAAATCCAGACCGAAGCACAATCCGAGATGGAAAAAACGCAGCGTGAGTATTATTTGCGCGAACAACTAAAAGCCATCCAGCGTGAACTTGCTGATGGCGATGACCAGATGATGGAAGCCGATGAATTTCGGCGCAAACTTGAAACATTGGGCATGACAGAAGAAGCCCGTAAAGAAGGCTTGCGCGAATTAGACCGCCTTTCGCGCTTGTCCGTCGCCTCCGCCGAGTATGGGGTGATTCGCACGTATCTCGATTGGCTGACCACGATGCCCTGGTCGAAACGCACCGATGATAATCTTGATATTGGCAATGCCCGGCGCGTTTTGAACGAAGACCATTATGGCTTGGATGACATCAAAGAGCGCATTCTGGAATTTTTAGCAGTGCGTAAATTGCGCTCTGACCGTCAGGAAGAATTGCAGGAGACGTTTCATGATAAAGTGCGGCGCGAGCGCACCGGGGCGATTTTGTGCTTTGTGGGACCGCCCGGCGTGGGCAAAACCAGCTTGGGCGCTTCGATTGCGCGGGCAATGGGACGTAAATTCATTCGGTTATCGTTAGGTGGTGTGCGTGACGAAGCCGAGATTCGTGGTTTTCGGCGGACGTACATTGGCGCCATGCCCGGACGGATTGTGCAAACGCTGCGCCGTATCGAATCGCGCAATCCGTTGATTATGTTGGATGAAGTGGATAAATTGGGGCGCGATTTTCGTGGCGACCCGGCGAGTGCCTTGCTGGAACTGCTTGACCCGGAACAAAATGCTGAATTTCGGGATACCTATCTGGATGTGGCATTTGATTTGTCTGAGGTGCTGTTTATTACCACTGCCAATTCGCTTGACCCCATTCCGGGCCCGCTGCGTGACCGTATGGAAGTGATTCAACTCAGCGGCTATACCGAGATGGAAAAATTAGCGATTGCCAGCAAATATCTTGTTCTGCGCCAAATCCGCGAGAATGGCTTGCGCCGCGAAGAAATTGCATTTGATGATGAGGCACTATTGACTATCATCCGCGATTACACCCGTGAGGCGGGGGTTCGCAACTTGGAACGCGAGATTGGCAGCACTGCCCGCAAAGTGGTGACGCGCATTGCCGAAAACAAAGATAAAAGTGTCAAGATTGATGCGGCGATGGTGAAAGAATTATTGGGCAAGCCGCGTTTTGGCTTCCGTACTGAGATTGAAGACCGCACCAATAAACCCGGTGTGGCGACAGGCTTGGCGTGGACGCCTATTGGTGGGGATGTGTTATTCATTGAAGCGACCAGTATGCCCGGCAAAGGCAACCTAACGCTGACGGGCAGTTTGGGCGATGTGATGCAAGAAAGCGCCCGTATTGCCTATAGTTACATTCGGTCTAAAGCGGTGGATTTGGGCGTGCCACCGGAATTTTTTGAAAAACACGACTTGCACCTGCATGTTCCCGCTGGCGCTACCCCCAAAGACGGTCCCTCTGCCGGGGTGACGATGGCGGTGGCGTTGGCAAGTTTGTTATCGCAGCGGGCGACGCGCAGCAATGTTGCCATGACGGGCGAACTGACGCTGAATGGGCAAGTCTTGCCTGTGGGTGGCATCAAAGATAAGGTGCTGGCAGCGCATCGGTTGGGCGCGAATACAGTGATTTTGCCGCGCAAGAACGAAGTGGATTTGGAAGATGTGCCGCCGGAAGTGCGCGATACCCTGACTTTCGTCCTAGTGAACCAAGTGGAAGAGGCGCTCCAAACAGCATTGGAAGCGGTGCTAACTGGACAAGCGGCGGCATCGTAAGTTACACTGTAACCATTGTTCACATTGGCGAGAGAACCGGGGTAAAAACATGGCAAAAGTGATGGTTGTGGACGATGACCGGACAACGGTCTCGCTGCTGCAAACGCTGTTGGAATTAGATGGCTATGATGTGATTGTGGTCGGGCGTGGGTTGGATGTGATTCCCAAAGCGGAGGCGAATCGCCCGGATATTATTCTGATGGATTATCATCTGGCAGATACGCATGGGGTAGATGTATTACGCGATATTCGCGCTCATGCCACGCTGAATGATTTGCCGGTAGTAATGGCATCTGGCATGGATGTGACCGATGAAGTGATGGCGGCGGGGGCGAATCATTTTATGGTTAAGCCGTTTGACCCATCGGATTTGCCGATTATTTTCAACAAGCTGATTGGCTGATTTTAAAAGGGCGCGACTATCTGCGCCCTTTTTCGTAGCTACTCAGAATTACCCATTGAATATCGCCGTTTGTGGCAACGAGTTTGAATAATTGCACATAAAAGGTAATTTTTTTGAGGACGTAAATCCGATACGGGCTAGGTTTGAATAATATTGTTATGGCTATTCATGATATTTCTCAGCAATCTGCTGATACGCCTGCGCGTAATTGGCAATCATGGTATCAGCGTCAAACTGCTGCACAGCGGCACGTCCAGCGACACTAAATCGTGCTTGCAAATCGGGATTGTCTAACAACAGGCAAATTTTGTCAGCGAGAACCGCCGCAGCGCGTGGGAACAAAAAGCCATTTTCGCCATCTTGGATAACTTCCGGCATAATGCCAACAGGAGTTGATAAGACCGGTACACCACACGCCATCGCTTCTATCGTGACTCGCGGATTGCCTTCCACCGTCGAAGCGCAGACCAGCATTTTTGCCGATTGGTAAAGGTGTGCCATAGCAGCACTATCTGCTACTCGTGGCACAAAGATGACATTTTCCAGCAAATCATGCATTTGGATAAAATGTTCTAACCACGTTTTGAGTGCGCCTTCGCCCCGAATTGCCAAACGTACCGTCGGATGTGTTTTCTTCACTAAGACTAGCGCGTTGAGCAACACATCTATACCTTTGTTAGCTGCCAAGCGCCCGACAAACACAATATCAATAATTTTTGGCACATCAGGCAGCGGCTTAAAAATCTCAAAATCCAAATATACTGATGGCAGCACCAGTATTTTTTCATCGGGTATGCCCAAACGTCGTAAAAAATCTGGCACTTCGCGCTGATTGACAACACGAAATGCCGCGACCCGTTTTGCCGCAAAAGGCAGATAAAGCGTCGCGGCTTGCCGCCAGAGTTTTTCACGCAGAGAGACAGCGATTGGATACCCTTCGATATGATGAATTTCGCTGATAAGCGGCAGATGGGGGTTGTTTCGCAGCAGCCACGCCGCGCCAATGCCATTGTAAAAAAAACCAAAATCGTGGGTGACAACCATAGCATACTGTCGTTCTGTCAATAATTGCCCGCCTTTTTGCCGGATAAATAGCGGTTGCAGCGCCCGATGCCAGCGCGACGGATGCACATAGACGTTATTGTGAATCACGCGCTCGGTTGCCCCGGTTGCAGCAGGCGTCAGAATATCAATGCGTGACCAGTGGCGAGCAAAGCGCCGCAGCATTTGGTAAAACGCACCATCTCGGTCTTGGGCAATGGACGCATCGCCACTGAACATCAAGAGATTCATGAAGGTGCTTCGCTGTCGTCAAGAGGAGTGGACATGGTATTGAAATTAGGGTGCAGTGTTTATCAGCTTGTTATATTGGATGCGCTGATTTTACCTGATAATTGGGCGAAGCGTGAGAATTTTCAGTTTATGGTCTGCTGGGAGAATAGAATTAACCTATAACCGCATAACTGCCACAGGCTTGGCATATGCGGTTAATTGATTGTTAAGTTATGAACGGGCAGAGCTATTGTCAATCTGCTGATAAATGGCGACTAGCGGCAGCGCGAACAGCACCAAAAACGGCACATTAAAGACAGCGTGGGCAAGCACACCTATCCATACGGAAAATCCCGTATCCAGCACAAACCATACACCAATCGAAAGCGTGAGAATCGTCCAAACGCGGCGGTCTGGTTGCCCGAACAATAGCGCCACCAGCAACCATAATGCGGTCATCCAGCCAATCATCACCGCGCCTAAAACGCCTTGCACCAAGCGAATATAGGCATTGGCTTCGGTACTAAAAACACTCGGCGCAAACCCAAAAAACAACGAATTAAACAGTGTTTGCATCGTCTCCGAGAAAATCATGATGGCTAGACTATAGAGGATGACCGCCGCCATGACCGCCATCAGCCAGCGCCGCCAGAATTGAAACGACATGTTACTACTCCCTGAAATGTTGAATATTCAGGGATAGTCTATGCCACATTCCACTGCCAACTGAAGCGATACGACTGCCAAAGAGTGCCAAAATATTGTTATTGCAGTAATTTTTCCCAAAATTCATCGCGGCTGAGTTCTTTAAACCCAGAGGGATTCACCTATCCTGAGTCATCTTTGCTTTAGGGATGATTCAAATGGTTTGCCACTAAAAGCTATTCCCACCGTAGCCCAATCGTTTATCAGTCGTTTGCGAGTCTCGCGCCCGATTTGGAGGCGGGTGTGCTACAATTCTTTGCAGAAACCAGTAGCAGGAGCGACCCACCATGCCTGATGAGCGCGATGTGAATCCGCAGGATGAACCCACGATTCGCAAGTTTTCTGGGGAATTTACTGAACCCCCCATTGATGATGATGATACGGCGGATTTGATTCTGCCAGAAGAAACCAAAGAAGATTTGGATGTGCCATTCAAACTGCCGATGGCAAGCGATTTGCCCAAACAAGATAACCGTCCAAACTATCGGCAGCAAACCCTGCCACACGACCCCGAAAAAATAGACCCACGTCTGACATTGCCCGGCAGCGGTGGGCTTGACCCCAATCCTGATATGGCGAAATTTGAACCCACCGTGCGGAAGAATGTCACGGATGAAACGCTGCCCTATCCCGGTGCTGAACCGACCATGCCCGCGCAAAAAGCCGTCTCTGGTTATGAACCCACTGTGCCAAATCCAGCGCCAGCCAACTATGAACCGACGATAATACATCAGCGGGCAGTCCCACCGCAGCCCGCTACCCCTGCCCCCGGTGCTGAATATACCATGCCGAATCCGCAAGTGGCAGATGACCGCCGTTATCAACGTCCGGGACAAGCCGCCCAAGTCCAGCAAGCCATAGGGCAATATGTACCGCCACCCCCTGTTCAGCAGCCAAAACAACTGCCGCGCCGCCGCACTCGCGCCCGTATTTTGGGACTGAATGCGGGCTGTGTGTGGATTTTCATTGGCTTGTTTGTCACCTTTTGCGGTGGTTTAACATTGCTCACC
Source organism: Anaerolineae bacterium (assembly GCA_022842885.1). Taxonomy (GTDB): domain Bacteria; phylum Chloroflexota; class Anaerolineae; order Aggregatilineales; family Phototrophicaceae; genus JALHOR01. The sequence continues at coordinate 33,658 of JALHOR010000001.1, read as the reverse complement.
GGGACTGCTGCGGCAATTTTTATCCCGCGCATTGAAGACCAATGGACAGCACAAATTGCCCGCGTAGACGATTACAAAAGTTTTGAGAGCAGTTTTATCTATGACCGCCAAGGCAATTTGTTGTACGAAGCCTTTGGCGAAGGGCGGCGGGTGCGCGTGCCGTATGAACGCATTCCGCAGCATTTGGTCAACGCCACCATCTCCATTGAAGATGACAGCTTTTTTGAGAATATTGGCGTGGATATTGGTGCCACTACTGTCGCCTTTTTGAACTATCTAGGCGCAGAATCCGGGGAACGCACGCCGGGCGGTAGCACCATCACGCAGCAGGTCGTCCGCAATGTGTTGTTCGATTTTGAAAAACGGACAGAAATCAGTGTGCAGCGCAAAGCCGAAGAAATTATTCTAGCGGTGCTGCTCGCCAATCGGCGCTCCAAAGAAGATATTTTGGAGATGTACCTGAACGAAATTTATTATGGCAATCTTGCTTATGGCGCTCAAACCGCTGCCCAAACTTTGTTCGGCAAAGATGTGTCAGAGTTGACATTGGGCGAAGCCGCGTTGTTGGCAGGGCTGCCACAAGCCCCCGCCGAACTTGACCCCCTCAATCCTGACCCAGAAGTGCAGGCGCGGGTATATGCCCGCCAGCGCCAAGTCTTGCAGGAAATGGTCGAAGAAGGGCATATTACGTCACAAGAACGCGATGCGGCGCTCTCGCAAGGCTTATCGTTTAGCACGCCGACGGTCTCGCTAAAAGCGCCGCATTTCACGGTGTATGCCCAAAGCGAACTGACGCGCCTGATGGAAAGTTTGGGGTATACGCCCGAAGATATTGCGCGTGGGGGATGGCGCGTCTATACGACCATTGACCAGAACGTGAATAATTTGGCACAACAAGCCGCCGCGCAGCAGGTGGCAAATCTGGCAAATAAAAATGTCAGCAATGCGGCGGTGCTGGTATTGAAGCCGCTGACGGGCGAAATTTTGGCAATGGTTGGCAGCATTGATTACAACAGCGATACGATTGATGGGCGCGTGAATGTGACGATTGCGCTGCGCCAGCCCGGCAGCACCATGAAACCTTTCACTTATTCCGCTGGCATAGAACGCGGCATGACATCTGCCGATGTAATTTGGGATACGCGCACCGATATTGGCATTCCGGGGCAACCGGTTTATACCCCGCGCAATTATGATGGAGCATTTCATGGTCCCGTCATCATGCGGACGGCACTGGCAAACAGCTATAACATTCCGGCGGTGCAAACGCTGCGTTTAGTCGGCGTGGATTATTTGCTGGATTTGATGAAACGCTTCGGTGTGACGACGTTCCAAGATGACCCCGGCTTATACGGCTTATCGCTGACATTGGGCGGCGGTGAAATTTCGCTGTTGGAACTGACGGCGGCATATGCAGTGTTTGCCAATCAGGGCGCCTATGTGCTGCCCACTTCGATTTTGTGCGTTATCAACAGCGATGATGAAATTTTGTACCAATATGAAAACGGCTGCCCATCGAATGTCGGGCGCATGACGCCGAATACAGCAGAACGCACTGGTTTTGGCAAGCAAGTCTTAGACCCGCGCATCGCTTATTTGATGACCGATATTATGAATGACAATCGCGCCCGCACGCCTGCGATGGGGTCAAACAGCCCTCTGCTGACGCAAGGCATCGAATCATCGGTGAAAACGGGGACCACCAATGATGTCAAAGATAATTGGACGATTGGCTACACGCGCAATGTTGCCGTTGGGGTGTGGGTCGGGAATAACGATGGCACGCCGATGGTCGGCTCATCCGGTTTAACGGGAGCAGCGCCCATTTGGAACAGCGTCCTAGCTGGCATTTATCGTGACCCGCTGCTGCTCAATTCGTTTGCTGTGGGTGGGCAATTATTGCCGGATAAACCGCAGCCCCCAGCCGGCATGTCTCGCGTTGAAATTTGTGATGTGCGCCGCATCAGCGACCCCTCGCCCGGCTGCCCGGCAACGGTAACAGAATGGCTGTTGGATGGTGTCGCGGGTATCCCGGATGGCGATGGCAATTTGCAATTCCCGCCGCAAGCGATTAACAACGCGCCGCAAAGTGGTTATGTGGAGGAAATCAGCCCCGATGTGTATCGCGCTTTGGTCTTCCCGATACCTGATTTTGTAGCTGCGGGTATCACCTATCAATTGAATCCGGGTGATAAAACGCCGCCGCCGCCGCGTTACTGCCGCGTCACGCCTGATTTAGCGAATGCCAATGGCGCTCAGGAATTGGTATTCATCGCGGGTCCCATCACATCACAGGGCGATTTGGTGGAAGCCGAAAATTATGCGCGTGCCAATGGGTTAGCGATTTTGCCTTCGATTGATTGCTGGCAAGAACTGCTGACGGCTGCGCCTGCGCCCGGCATCACGACAGCAATTATCACCTTCCCGGCAAATGGGCAAACGGTTAGCGGCGTGCAGCCTATTGTGGGGACGGCACACTTTGACCCCGGCGTGGCGGATTACTACCAATTCTTTATCTTGGGCGGGCAGTTCAGCGATTGGACACCCTTGGGGCAATCCGGCTATAACCCAGTGGTCAACGCGCAGTTAGAGACGCTTCATGCCGATGCTTTGGCACCGGGCAATAATTATCAATTGCGCTTGGCATTGTTCAAAGATGGCAATGTGATACAGCAGTACGAAGTGACGTTCAGAGTGCCATAATGTGAATCAAAAAACAGGGGTGTTCGCCCCTGTTTTGTTTTTTATTGCGCTGATTTTTTAGATCGTGACGCGCACGCCGGGACCCATAGTGGAAGTCATTGTGATACGGCGGATATAAATGCCCTTTACACCGGACGGTTTGTTGCTGTTGACCGCTTCGTAAATGGCACGCGCATTTTCCAGCAATTTTTCTTCCTCAAAGCTGGCTTTGCCGATCGGCATGTGCAGATTGCCGGTTTTATCGTTACGGAATTCCAGACGCCCGGCTTTTAACTCGTTGATAGCACGGGGCAAATCGTTGGGCGGCACGACGGTGCCGGCTTTGGGGTTGGGCATTAAGCCGCGTGGACCCAAAATACGCCCTAATTTACCGACTGTTCCCATCATCGAAGGCACGGCAATAGCAGCATCAAATTCCATCCAGCCTTCATTCTGGATTTTGCCGACAATTTCATCGTCGGCAATCAAATCCGCGCCGTTATCCAGCGCCAGTTTGGCATCTTCGCCTTGAGCAAAGACGAGGATTCGCACGGTCTTACCCAAGCCATGCGGCAGCAGCACAGTACTACGCACTTGCTGGTCACTGTGGCGCGGGTCAATCCCTAAGCGAAAATGCATTTCAATGGTTTCATCAAATTTCGCGGTTGCCATTTTTTTTGCGAGGGTAACGGCTTCTTCCAACGAAAAGTATTGTTCCCGATCATATTGCTTCGCCAGTTCTGCGAAGCGTTTGCCATGTTTGGGCATAGAATTTTCTCCTGTGGTCATACGGGCATAAGCACCCTGCCACGATAATGATGAGCTATTGGCTTTTAGCTGATTTAAAGATACTGTCCGTTTTTTGGCGCACACACAGGTGCGCCCCTACGCACGCCCTAATGACTAGGGACTGCGGACTAGGGACTAAATTTAGCCGACGATTTTCACGCCCATTTGCCGGGCAGTGCCTTCAATTTGTTTCATCGCCTGTTCAATATCGGGCGTGTTCAGGTCTGCCAATTTGGTATTGGCGATGTCACGCAACTGCGCCCGCGTAATTTTGCCCGGCGATTCGGTCAGGGGATTGGCTGCGCCGCGTTCAATGCCGGCGGCACGTTTAATCAAAAACGATGTCGGCGGGCTTTTGAGTTCAAACTTGAACGAGCCATCGGTGAAAATGGTAATTTCTGCCGGAATCACTTCGCCGATGCGAGCCGCAGTGCGGGCGTTGTATTCTTTGCAGAAGCCCATCAGGTTGATGCCATGCTGTGCCAGCGCCGGACCAACGGGCGGTGCCGGGTTGGCTTTGCCAGCGTTGAGTGCCAGCTTGACGATTGCTTTAACTTTCTTTGCCATTAGAAATCCCTCGCGTCAATATCATGCAGAACCACCGGAGCAAGAACGCAACCGGTGGTGAATGCGTATTATAGGCGGCGGCGCAAAATATTCAACGGTGGCTTGGCGTATTGCAGGGCTAACGCATGAAAAAACCTATTGGATTTTTCTAAAAATTATGAGACTTCACAATTGTCAGTGCTGAGGTTAGTCCCTAGTTCAAAGTCCTTAGTATGAGCCACTCACTAGCTGAAATGCCGACACGTTGAAAGCTAATTGCTAACCACCGCCATCCCCACCATATCCGCCGGGGTGAGTTTATCCTGCAAGACTAAACTACCATCTATATATAGCGCGTGCCAAAGATGCAGCGTCAGCAATGCCCAAATAGAATGCAAATGATAAGCGCGTTTGTGATGATGGTCATCTACCATTTTGGCAACGGCTTCAGGCTGGCATAAGCCCGCCGCTGAGACATACTCCCGCGAAAGATAAGTTTCGACCAAGGGGCGAAGCTGCGTGCGTAACCAATCCGATGTGGGCGGGATAAAGCCCCATTTGGGGCGGGTCAGAATGTCGGGTGGCACAAATTCCCGAATAGCATCCTTAAATACTGCCTTAAACGTATTGCCGCGCAATTTATACGCTAAAGGCAATGTAAGCGCCAATTCGGTTAAAAAGTGGTCTTCTAATGGGGCGCGGGCTTCAATGCTCATCAACATGCTCATCTTGTCTACGCGCATGTTGCTATCTTCGGGAATCCATAATTTTAAACTGGTGAACGCGATTCTATCCGCAAAGTGCGAGGTGTTTGGTTCTGCCAAAAGCGGATTTAAGAGCGCATCCAAAGTCGTCTGCACACAGTTGGCACGGTCAGCATCGCGCATGAATTGAGAAGCGGTATCGGTGCTAAAAACGCGCATCCATTCTAGGTAGCGGGCAGCCGGTGATGAAAATTGTGCCTTGCGTGCCATCTCGGCAAAACGCGGGATGCGACTCATTAATGGCAGCAGCACATTCTCGCGCAATAGGTGGGGCAAACTCAAAAAGCGTTCCAACATTCTATCAGCGCGGTAATGCGGATAGCCCAAAAATAATTCGTCGCCCGCATCGCCGGAAAGCAGCACCGGAATCCCGGTATGGCGTGCCAACGCTGCCACATACGCTGTTTGGACGATGCTGTGCTGTGCCAAAGGTTCATCCATCTGATAAATCAAATGCGGCAAAATGTCCGCAATATGAGCATCTTTGATGGTGATACGATGATGCTGCGTGCCAATATGTTGCGCGGCTTGTGCGGCATAATGGGCATCTACATTAAATTTGGCATCGCCCGGACTGCCCGCCGGAAAATCGAATCCCACTGTAAAGGTATGCAGCGGCTGCGCGACCGCTTTTTGCATGATGGCAACCACCGCCGACGAATCCACGCCACCACTCAGCAGCGCCCCAACTGGCACATCGCTAATCAGGCGCGATTCAACCGCATTGATAACGCTCTCGCGCACAGTTTTCACCGCTTCGGCATAAGACAAGTTGGTTTGATGGGTGGACATCACTGGTTGCCAATAGCGATTTTTTTGGATGCCGTGCTTTGTCACGCGCAAATATTCGCCTGCTGCCAATTTCTGGATACCTGCGAACATCGTCAGCGGCGGCGGCACATAGCCCAATGTCAGATAATAGGCAAGCGCATCAGGATTCACTTGCGGGCGAATCTCCGGGTGTTGAAAAAATGCCTTCATTTCGGACGAGAATAAAAATTCGCCGTTCTCGCGTTGTAGATAATAGAGGGGTTTTTCCCCATTGCGGTCACGCGCCAAAAACAGCGTCTCACCATCCCACAGCGCAAACGCGAACATGCCGCGTAATTTATCCAGAATGCCCACACCCCATTGTTCATACCCATGCACGATACATTCGGTATCGGTCTTGGTATAAAACTGGTGTCCGGCGGCTTCTAGTTCTGGGCGTAAACTGCGATAGTTATAAATTTCGCCATTAAAGACGATGCTCACGCGACGGTCTTCGTTAAAAACGACGCCGGGCGGGGCAGCCAAATCAATAATCGCCAAACGCCCGGCACCAAACGCGAGTTTTTCAGCATGATGCACGCTGTAACCATCGGGTCCCCGGTGTGCGAGACATTGTGCCATCCGATGAATCAACGCCGGGTCGCTATGTTCGGGATGAAGTTGTCCAAAAATACCACACATATGATGCGCCTATCAGCCAGTCTTTCAGCAGGCTATTTTAAGAGTGTCAACGCTGCTGGTCTGTTGGATGGTTGGGATAAGTCCTGCCTGTATATCCAGTATAGCCAGCAGACACGATATGTTTAGGGGGATTATGGTGGTGTGCCGGGGGCATGGCAAAATCCACACCCCTTTGGTGTTGTAGGCTGTTTTTTTTATAGCGCGGGGATTTCATCAGGATTGACAATTACACGACTGCTATCCATAGGACGATTTTGCAGAATCGCTTCAATCTGGGTTTCGATTTCGGGTGTTAATTGGACTTCTAGCGCCTTCACATTGTTCAGGACATGTTCGGGTTTGCTGGCACCGGTAATCACGCTGTCCACATTGGGATGTTGCAATGCCCATGCCAGCGCCAAGGCACTAGGGGTCGTGCCGATAGATTGAGCAAAACTGGTGATTTGTCGGGCTTTTTCGATGCGATACGGCGAGAAATTTTCCTGCATCCAATCTTCAGTATGGGTTGCAGCGCGGCTATCTTCTGGCACAGTCTCGTTATATTTGCCTGTCAGCACGCCGCCCGCCAGTGGGCTATAGACCACCGTGCCAATGCCCAATTCACTTAATGTATCTTCTAAATCGCCTTCTAGCGTTTGCCGGTCTAACATATTGTATTTGGGCTGTTCGACCACGGGCGCATAAGCGTTATAACGGTCAGCGATGCCAACAGCATTCCGCAGTTGCGAGGCTGTCCACATGCTCGTTCCCCAATACAAAATTTTGCCCTGCCGGATTAAATCATCCAATGCCCGCACAGTTTCTTCGGTACGGACATTGATGTCGTAACGATGGCAGAAAAAGATGTCTAAATAATCTGTTCCCAAACGTTTGAGCGATTTATGAACACTTTCAAACAAGTGCTTGCGCGATAAGCCGCGGTCATTAACATCATCGCTCATTGGGAAAAATGCTTTGGTGCTGATGACCAGTTTGGTGCGGTCTAATTTTTTGGCTTTCATAATTTTGCCGATGCTTTCTTCGGCTTTGCCTTTGGCATAGGCATCGGCAATATCAAAAAAATTAATGCCTGCGTCCAATGCCACCTCGATACAGGCAGTCGCTGTGTCCTGTGCCACTTTATCGCTGCCATATGTCAGCCATGCGCCTAATGAAATAACGCTGATATTCAAGCCGGTGCTGCCCATGCGCCGATATTCCATTGCCGTTACTCCTCATAAGTCATCAATCTTAGGCGATTATAACGTGTTTTTGGGGGATATGCTCTGGCATATGTGGGAGGCTTGGTTTCAGGCGGGTTGGTTGGGAGTACCAAAATCAATTTTTGCACGAATTTTTATGCAAGTTCATTGTGTTTAGCACAAAAATCATGTTATCATAAAAGCAGTCTCGTGTTGGGCAGGTGCTGAGTGGCAAAGGGTGAATTTTTATGTCAGAACAACAATATTTTGAAAAAGCCAAAAAAGTACAACGTAAAGATGTAGCGCCTTCGGATAAAACAACAACCCCGGCAAAACCGATTCAAGAAATGGATGCGCTCGAATTGCAGCGTATGGTGGGCAATCGCCAGACACAGCGATTATTAGCCGATACCCCGGCGCTTAAGCCGTCAACGTTTATCCAAACGAAAATGAGTGTGGGTGCGGCAGATGACCCATATGAACGTGAAGCGGATGCCATCGCCCAACAAGTTATGTCTTCTCCAGCGGATACGTCTGCCCCGGCGACGGCACAACGCGCCGATGACGATGAAATGGCGCAGACCAAACGCGACATCATGCGGGCGGGCGAAGAAGAAGAAATGGCGCAGACCAAACGCGAGATTGTTCAACGCGCCGGACAAGAAGATGAATTGGCGATGAAACGCGAGATTGTCCAGCGGGCGGGCGAAGAAGAAGAAATGGCACAAACCAAACGCGAGATTGTCCAGCGGGCAGGCGAAGAAGAAGAAATGGCACAGACCAAACGCGACATCATGCGGGCAGACGATGACGACATGATGGGGTCGTTTGAAGTGGGCGGCGATGTGGAAAACCAGATTAATTCGGCACGCGGCGGCGGCAGCCCCCTCCCAGATGATACACGCGGTTTCATGGAAAATCGCATGGGCTATGACTTCGGCGATGTGCGCGTGCATAGCGGCGGACAGTCGGATTCACTTAATCGCTCCATTAGTGCTAAAGCCTTCACCACCGGCTCAGACATTTTTATGAAAAGCAACGAATATAACCCCCAGAGCGATTCGGGGAAGCAACTGTTGGCGCATGAACTCACCCATGTCGTTCAACAAGGTCACGCCGCGCCCAAAGTCCAACCAGAGCGCGAAGATAAGAAAAAATAGTCTCACATCCGCATTCAAATAAGCACCAATTTTGGGGGGCAATATGCCCCCTTTTTGCATTCCTGATAAACATCATCGGCTAGAAATGATGATTGTTAGCATGTTGCCTCTTCAGCAATTCATGTAAAATACATTTTCGCAACACCCTACCTCAGAAATAAACTGTGGTCTGCTTGTGCAGGTTGACATTTCTATCTATCTAGCATTTTCTTGAGGAGAAATGATTATGACGAAGGTCGCAATTCATGGGTTTGGGCGCATTGGGCGCTCTGCAATGAAAGTGGCGCTCAGAAACAATCTCTTTACGCCCGTTTCTGTATCCGATATTCGGGATATTCCCTCGCTTGCCCAATTGTTCGCTGTAGATAGCAACTATGGTCGCTGGCATGAATCCGTCCAAGCCACTGACAAAGGCTTTAAAATTGGTGGACGCGATATTGCGTATTTCAACACCAAAGACGAACTGCCCAATTGGGGCGATTTGGGCGTAGATTTGGTGATTGACTGCACCGGACGCGCTACGACCCGCGCTGGTGCCCAACCGCACTTGGATAAAGGCGCGAAGAAAGTTCTCGTCAGTGCCGCCTCAAAATCCAAATCGGATTGTGATGTGATGCTGTTGGCAGGCATCAACTTGGAAACGTATGACAAAGCCAATCATCACATTATCAGCATGGCAAGCTGCACCACCAATGCCCTTGCCCCCGTCGTGAAGGTGCTGCGCGAAAATTTTGGCATTGAATACGGCTTCTTCTCGACGGTTCACGCCTATACCAATACCCAATCGCTGACTGACCAACCGATGAAAGATGTCCGTGATTCATGGGCAGCCGCCGAAAATATCATCCCGTCATCCTCTGGTGCTGCCAAAGCCCTGCTGATGATTTGGGAAGACCTAAAGATGACTGGCAAGGCGTATCGCGTGCCGACCCGCACCGGCAGCATTGCCGAAATTAATGCCGTCTTGGGACGCGCCGCCACCAAAGAAGAAGTCAAAGATGCTTTCCTGAAAGCCGCCGAAAAACCCGAACTGAAGGGTGTTATGGATGTGCTGACCGAAGAATGGGCATCGTCGCGCATTGTGGGCGATTCGCATTCCTCCATCATTGACCTGCCGCTGATTGATATGATTGGCGATAGATTGGTCTCAGTGGCGGCGTGGTATGACAACGAAATGGGTTATGCGACTCGTTTGGCAGAAGTCGCGGCATATGTGCTGAAATAAGCCATTAATTTTTGGGCTTGGTGCGCCAAGCCCATTCTTTACGGCACAATCAACTGCCAGAGTTCGCCATCCAAAAGTAATTGCAAAACGCTCCCATCGGCACTGCTGAGATAGAGTTCTTCCGCGCCGGAAACCAACGTCAGCACTTGGATAAAACCATCAAAACGCGTGGCTTCGGCAGCCCCCAATCCCAAGCGTGTCCGCACGGCATCATTGCCACGCCACACCAACCCCAATTCACGCAAAGGCTGAATAAATTCTGGCGGGGCATTTTCGTCGCGTTCCGGGTGAATCGCCGGGTCATAGCGATTTTCAAACGTCAACCATGCCGGAGACCGCCCATCGTTGAACAGCACATAAATCAGATTGCGATTCTCGGCAAAAATCATGCGCCCACGCTCAAACGGCTGTTCCACCAAAGGCGTATTTTCTGGTTCGGCGTCGGCGCAATCTTCCGGCGACGGGCTAAAGAACCACGCAATCGGGCATTGCAGCGGAATCGTCAGCAGTTGTTCAGCGATGTTCGCGCCATCGCCCGCCGTTAGCACAAAATCAAGCTGCCCTCTATCGCTGCTGCGCGTGTTGATAGCGAGGTTGCCATCTGCCGGAACATTATAGGCTTGGGTGCGTTCCCCTTGCCGATTCAGCCGATAAATCACGGCAGTGGTCACATTCCGCACTGACCAATAGAGCGTCACTGTGCCACCGGGCGCAATTGCCAACACATCCGACGTAAAAAATTCGATGCGCGGCGCATTCGGATTTAAGATGCGTGTAGGCGTAATCAACGCTGCTACAACCGGCGTGCGTGTCGCGCCAAATAACGGCGTTGGCGAAGGACCCGCCGTGCGTTGAGATGTGGGACGCTGCGTGGGCGTCACATCGCGGGCGGGGGTATGCGTGGGCGATGGCGTCAAGGTCGCCGTAATGGTCGGCAGCGCCGTCGGAATCACCATTTGGGCGCTGGCTTCGCAGCCGCTTAAGAGCAGCAGGCAACCGGACACCAGCAAACAGCAGCACAATATTTTCATGCGAGATAGAATAATCGTGTTTTGGTTCATGCTTATCATTATAACAAACACAACGCCGACTGGCGTGATAGAACATTTTAGCTAAAATTGAATATAGGGAATTATCCCAAAAGGATTTTTCATGCTTCCGGTGGCAATGGGGATTGATATAGGAGGCACCAAAATTGCGGCACAACTTGCCGATATGTCTGGTTGGCACAGCGAAACGGTCACATTGCCCACCCCGGCAAAAGAGGGCGCAGATGCTGTATTAGCTGCTGTAACGACGATTTGCGAGCAACTGCGCGAGCAAGCCACAGCATTAGGACGCGACGTGCTGGGGATTGGGATTGGTTCGGCAGGCTTGGTAGATGTTGCTCACGGTAGGGTCATTCACGCCAGCAATATCGTCGGCTGGTCAAATGTGCCAATTGCCGATGTATTGCAGGCACGCTTGCAGTTGCCTGTGTTCGTAGAAAATGATGTCCGCACCATGGCAATCGCTGAAAATGTGTTTGGCGCGGGCAAAAATCAGGCACATATCTTATTCGTCGCGATAGGCACGGGCATCGGGGGCGCGATAGTGCAGCATGGCAAATTGTGGCATGGAGCGCACTTTAGCGCCGGGGAAATTGGCTATTTGCTTGCCGCTTGGGATGAGAACGGTCAACCAAAATCGCTGGAAAATTGCGCTGCGGGTCCGGCGCTGGAACATATTTATCAGCAAAAAACGGCGTCTCCAGAACGTTTGACGCTGCGCCAAATTGCCGAAGCCGCAGGTCAGGGCGATAGTATCGCGCAGGCGGTGATTCAGGCAGGGGCAAGGCTCACCGGGCAAGTGTTGGCAGCATCGTTATGTTTGCTCGACCCGGCATTATTGATTATTGGTGGCGGTGTGCCGCAAATTGGCGACCTGTGGTGGCAGCCGTTTGAAACCGCGTTGCGAACTTCGCCATTGGCGATGACCCGCGATATTCCTGTTGTGCAGGCGACACTCGGAACGCAAGCACAAATTATGGGAGCAGCATTATTAGCCTTGGAACCATTGGCGTAAACCATATATCGGCATAAGTGCGGGCTTAAAAAATTACAATCTGCAAACAAAACCCGCAAAACATGAGCAATTTTGTGGGTTTGGTCTGAATACTGTAAACCTATGCCAATCGTCATGCACACTCTATAAAAGTCCTGTAAAATAACGACAAATCGGTATCCTTAGAAAGGAGTTGGATAAAACCAGCAACGTGTTTTATCCACAACCCAACATGAAAGACCCTAAAATCTCAGACCTCACCGTGAGCCAATTTAAACGTTTGATACGCGAGACGGTGCAGGAAACAGTGGCAGAAGTGATTATCGAATTTAATGCTGCGGCGGAAATGGAAGCCCAGTTGAATTATGAAGCCGAACTAACCGAGTATCTGCGGCACTCGCTCCAAGGGATGCCCTTGGATGATATTAGCCCGAATCCACGCATTGACGATTAACCCCCTCGGCGGTTCTTAGTTTGCTCTGCATCTATCCGAGCGCGTCTTTTTGCGTTAAGATGCAGGGCAAGATGCATCCTGTCCAGCCGAAAGTCCCATCCGGTTATGACCGCTGTTCTGGTAATTTTACCTGCCCTAAATGAAGCTGCCAGCATTGCCAAAACGGTCACGCGCATTCGCCAGCAGGTGCCACAGGCGGATATTTTGGTCATTAATGATGGTTCAAAAGATAACACTGTAGAAGTCGCCCGTGCTGCTGGGGCATTGGTGCTGAGTCTGCCGTGTAATGTGGGCATCGGCGCGGCAGTGCAAACGGCGTTTAAATTTGCGGTGCGTTACCAATACGATATTGTCATTCGTAATGATGGCGACGGACAGCACGACCCAGAATTTATCCCCCGTTTAATCCAAACATTATGCGACCAACAGATGGATGTTGTCATCGGCTCGCGTTTTTTGCAAGATGGCGATTATGGCACACCGCCCTTGCGCCGCTTGGGAATTAGCCTCATTTGCGTGGTTTTGCGGCGCATCACCGGTTGGCACATTACCGACCCGACATCAGGTTTTAATGCTTATAATCAACGAGCGATTCGGCTTTTTTCGCAGCATTATCCGCATGATTACCCCGAACCAGAAGCGATTATGATGATGCATCGCAGCGGTTTACGGATGCTGGAAGTCCCCGTCCGCATGATACCCCGTGAACATGGCACATCGTCTATCACGCCCATTCGGTCAGCGTTTTATATGTTTAATGTGCTGCTGGCAATTCTGATTACGCTGCTGCGCCGTACCCCGGCAGTGGAGGCGGTTTAAGGACGATGCTTATGTCAGCTATCCACACCACCAAAAATCAATATCGTGGCATTAATGCTCATCTGCATAGTTTTTGGCAGCAGTCCGGCGGGTGGGAAGGCTTTCACACGGTTCACATTGGCGATTTGTATAAAACCCTCAATGCGCTGCTTGTCCCAATGGGCTATGAAGTGGGTCTTGAAGAATCGTTACAGATTCGCCGTTTGAGTGGTGGGGTTCGATTGGCACGCCCGGATGTGATTATTTATGAGCCGCCGACAGTTGCGCCTGCTGCAATACAGCCTGCGCTTGCCGGACAAATTCAAAATCTGAGCGTGTTAGAACTGTTGGCAGAAGATGAACTGAGCGAAAAACCGTATCGCGCTTTGGTGATTCGCCCATTGGAGACCACTGGTAGCGCCCAACCGATTGTCTGGATAGAATTATTATCACCTGCTAACAAGGGCAACAGCGAAGATGCGCGGGCGTATCGTTCTCAACGTATGGATGTGTTGGTGAGTGGCTTGGTCTTCGTTGAAATAGATTATTTGCACGAAAGTGACCCAACATTTCCAACGCTGCCGCTTTATTATCCCCGTGCCGATAATACATGGTTGCCATCTGCCCGCCCCTATCACATTATCATCGTTGACCCACGCTTGGGGTTTGAAAAAGGACAGGCACAAGTGGCGGCATTTAGCGTAGATGACCCACTACCCGTCATGCCGATTCCGTTGGCACAAGCGGACTACCTCAACTTTGATTTTAATGTGCCGTATCGTAAAAGTTTTGAGGAAAGTTTATACGGGCGATGGGTAGATTATCGCCAGCTTCCGGTGAATTTTCAGCGTTACAGCCCTACCGACCAAACCCGCATTGTGAATCGAATGCTGGCGGTGATACAAGCACATAAAACTGGGGTTCATTTGGAGGATGTGCCTTTGCCGACAAATGATTTATCTTTAGACAATGCGCTCCAACAATGGGAACAAATTCAAATATAAAACTTTCTAAACTGTGAGATTTTACGATGACGATTGCAGCACTAGGCGAATTGTTGATTGATTTTGTGGCATTGGAAAGCGGCGTCACTGTCGGCGAAGCCAGCGGTTTCGTCAAAGCACCGGGCGGCGCACCTGCCAATGTCGCTGTTGCGGTGGAACGCTTGGGTGTGCCAGCGGCATTTTTGGGGCAAGTGGGCGATGACCCATTTGGGCATTTTCTGGCGGATGTGCTGCGTGCTGAAGGCGTGGATGTGGCGGGCTTACGCTTCACGGATAAAGCGCGGACATCGCTGGCATTTGTCTCGTTAGCGGCAAATGGGGAGCGCAGTTTTATGTTTTATCGCCATCCCGCCGCTGATATGCTTATGACGCCCGCTGATGTGGCGCTGGATGTGATTGAAAACGCCAAAATTTTTCATTTTGGCAGTATCACCATGATTCATGAACCCTCGCGGTCAGCGACCCTAGCCGCCGTGAAACATGCACAGGCAAAAGGCTTGCTCATTTCATATGACCCCAATTTGCGCTTGGCATTATGGGACAATGCCGATGCTGCCCGCGACGGAATGCGAATCGGATTGGAATATGCTCATATCCTCAAAGTGAGCGAAGAAGAACTTGAATTTTTAACCGGGGGCAGCGACGCCCGCGCTTTGTGGCACACCAACACGCAGATGATTGTCGTGACACGCGGCGAAAATGGCGCATCGCTCTACACTGCCGATGCCGACTATCATCAAGACGGTTTCAAAGTGGCTGCCGTAGATACGACGGGCGCAGGGGATGGTTTTGTGGCGGGCTTGCTGACGCAAATTATCGAATATCAGGCACAGCATCCCGGACAATTTCCGCCGCTGCAAGCCGCTTTACGTTTTGCGTGTGCTGTGGGCGCGATTGCCACCACTGCCAAAGGCGCAATTCCGGCGCTACCCGCCCGGACACAGGTAGAAGCATTTTTGGCAGCACACGGGTAAAAAAGTACAGGGTATTGCTTCAAAATCGAAGCTATGTTCACAAAAGGTCATCACAGATAAATCAGGTTATATTTTGGGTAGGGTCGAGGCATGCCTCGACCCTACAGAACCTTTCTTGACTTTTGTAGACTGATGAAAAATTTAAGGCGTTTGCCCTGATAAAAGGTGAAAACGATGCCCTATTTTCAATATCATGCTGATATTCTGGCGGCATATCCCCAACTTGCCGGGGGGATTATCATTGCCGATGGCGTGCAAAATGCGCCGACACCCGATGCGCTCAAAGAAACCTATCTTGCTGAACAAAAAGCGACGATTGCCCGCATTGGTGATACACCTTTGAGCGATTTACCTTCGATTTTTGCGTGGCGGCGGGCATTCCGGGCGTTTGGCGTAGACCCTACGCAATATCGCAGCGCGAGTGAGGCACTGCTGCGCCGCCTGACCAAAAAAGGCGATATTCCGTTCATCAATACATTAGTAGATATTGGCAATCTCGTCAGCATTCGCTACGGGTTGCCGATTGCGCTGGTGGACAGACAGACGATGCAGGGTGGTATCACCGTTCATTTTGCCGATGGCAGCGAAACATTTACTGAATTGGATAATGCCGAAGTTGTCCATCCTGAGTCGGGCGAAGTCGTTTTTACCGATGAGAGCAAAACGGTGTTTGCGCGGCGGTGGTGCTGGCGACAAAGCGAAAACAGCGCCACTCGTGAAAGTACTACCCATCTCATCGTGACAATTGAAGCACATCACGATACAGGTGCAGACGATGTTCAAGCGGCACTGCACGATATGGTAGCATTGATGCAGCAGTACGCAGGTGGTACATATCAATCTGCGTTGTTAAATTCGCAAAATTCAGCAATTTAGGCATTCACGATGACAACCCTCATCCCCTTCAATTTTTCATATTTCCCGATGCTGGAAACCCAACGCTTGGTGATGCGTCAGATTCATCACCGCGATGCTGATGCGCTTGTGGCGCTGTATACTGACCCAAAAGTGTACGAATTTTTGATTGTAGACCCGCCGTGTGGCACTCGTGATGAAGCGATTCGCATGATAGATTTTTTGAATGGCTTATTTCACAACAAAGCCGGCGCCCGCTGGGCAATCACCTTCAAGCAAAAACCGTCGCAGTTAATCGGCACGCTCGGTTTTCATTTTTACGAAACCCGTGACCGCCGCGTAGACATCGGCTTTGATTTGCTGCCTGCCTATTGGAATCAAGGCATCATGACTGAAGCCGCCCAACGTTTGGTCAGTTGGTGCTTTGAACATCTGGATTTGCATCGTGTTCAAGCCGATTGTACCGAAGGGAATTTGGGGTCGGAAAAAGTGCTGCTCAAAGTTGGCTTTAAAGTTGAGGGTCTATGGCGCGAGTCGTGTTTTGAGCATGGGCGCTTCGTCAATATCAAGCAGTTTGGGCTGCTGCGCCGCGAATTTATGCCGGAAAGTTGAAAGCTTATATCCAGATTGTATGAAAATACGTTGTTGTAGGGTCGAGGCATGCCTCGACCCTACAGAAAATTACTTGTTTTGAACTTGAGCAAAAATATGAAACACAAGTTTTGTAGTTAAATGCTTCATCCGATAAGGTTCTAAATTTCATATCGTAGGGGAGGGTTTAGAAACCCTCCCCTACATAAAATTAAAAGATTTACAGAACGAAGCAGCAGCCAATAGCGAACCGCCAAAAGCTAAAAACAGGGGGGTATTATGGCAACATTTAAGCATATTGGGCAGGATAACCGTTTGGCAGATGGGCAAGCCAAAATTACCGGCGCGTTGCGCTTCGTGGCGGATTTGCATCTGCGCGGCACGCTCCATGCCCGCCTTGTGCAAAGCCCCTACGCCCACGCCACGATTCAGCAGATTGATAAAACAGCGGCGTTGGCACTGCCCGGCGTTGTTGCCATCCTCACGGGCGCGGATATAAAACCTCATATCCATGACAAAAGTGATTTACGCTTGTTGGCAATCGAAAAAGTGACATTTATGGGGCAAGCAGTGGCGCTGGTGCTGGCAGAAAGCGAAGCCGCCGCGCAAGATGGCGCTGACCACCTCATCATTGAATATGCAGAATTGCCCGCCGTCATGACGTTGGATGCTGCGATGGCAGAAGATGCTCCATTGGTGAATGAAAAAGGTAATTCGCGCACTGGCAAACCCGACACTCGCGGCGATATTCAAGTTGGTTTTGCTGAAGCCGATATTATTGTTGAGCGCACCTTTGAAACGCCCATTGTGCATCAAAATTCGCTAGAAACGCACGGCATGGTGGTTCAGCCTGACCCCATATCCGGCGGTGTCACCGTCTGGTCGGCAACGCAAGCCCCGTTTGATGTGCGGTCAGAAGTTGCCGAACTTCTGGGCGTGCCAGAAAGCGATGTGCGCGTGATTCCCACGCCGTTAGGGGGTGGCTTCGGTGGCAAATTCCCCATTTATGAGCCGTTAATTGCGTTAGCGGCACGCATGGTCGGTGCGCCTGTGCGCCTGATTTTATCGCGTTCAGAAGAATTACAAGCCACGAATCCCGCCCCGGCGATTCGCGTTCATGCTAAGATGGGAGCGAAAAAAGATGGGACGTTAGTCGCTTTATCTGCTGAAGCCTACATAGATACCGGTGCGAGCCGTTCTTGGTTGCCGAGTTTTACGGGGTGGCAGCTTGCCAATCAATATCGCATTCCGCATGTGCATGTCACCGCCACCAATGTGCTGACGCATAAACCACCCTCCGGCAGTTACCGTGCGCCGTGTTCGCCAACCGTGATTTTTGCGCTGGATACGCTGCTGGATGAGATTGCCACCCATTTTGATTTAGACCCCTTGGCAGTGCGCCAGAAAAATTTCATGCGCGAAGGGGATGTGCTGACCGATGGGGAACGTTATTCTCTCAGCGGCGCAGACGCGGTATTTGCGGCATTGGCACAACATCCCGTGTGGCAGCAGCGCGAAGCCTCCAAAGCGCACGGGCGTGGTGTGGGGATGGCAGTGGCAACTTGGATGGTTGGCACTCAGCCGGGCATGGCGAACTGCGGCTTAAACCGCGATGGCAAATTGCAATTGAATGTGGGCGTTGCCGATGTGAGTGGCGTGAGTACTGCCTTTGCCATGATGGCAGCCGAAACCTTTGGTATTTCGCCCGATGATGTGCGCGTGGTCATTACCGATACGGCTTCTGGGGCGCTCTCTGGGATGGCAGCGGGCAGCATGACGACGCTGAATACTGGGGCAGCCGTTATCCAAGCCGCCGCCGATGCCAAACAACAAGTTTTAGAAATCGCCGCCCGCGAATTTGAGGCAGCAATTGAAGATATTGAAATTGTGAATGGTAGTGTGCAGGTGCGCGGTGTGCCGGATAAAGCCATTGCATTGGGCGAAATTGCGTCTAAAACGTTAGGCTCGCCTTATGCCCCGATTTTGGGGCGGGGACGCACTGTTTCCAGCGGCGAAAATGCCCCGGTGGTGTGTGGTCAACTTGCTGAAATTGAATTAGATGCCGAAACAGGCGCAGTGCGCGTCTTGCAATTGGTCATTGTGCAGGATGCTGGCGTTGCCATTAATCCGGCATCGGTGCGTGGGCAGATGGCAGGGGGTGGCGTACAAGGCTTAGGGTGGGCATTATACGAACAACTGCTGTATGACGATGGCGGGCAACTGCTCACCGGGTCATGGATGGATTATGCCATGCCGCACAGCACCCAAACCGCACCGCATATCGAAACCATCATTGTGGAAGTACCAGCCGCGAACAGCACGTTAGGCGTGCGTGGCGTCGGTGAACCGCCCGTTATCCCCACTGCCGCCGCGGTTGCCAATGCCGTCGCTCATCTGGCGGGCGTGCGCTTAACAGAACTGCCGATGACCCCGGTGCGGGTGTACCAAGCCTTGCAAGCACAATAACCGCCAAAATATGCCCCAGAGGATGCCAATCTGGGGCATTAATCAAAAGTATTCTCCAAATCTTCATTCTCTTCACATCTGAAAACCAGCAAAACGCGCTACTCTTTTATTATGAATAACAGATATTTAGGAGATGATGCGATGAACCGCGATACTATCCGCCAGATTATGGTGATTTCAGCCATGGTCGCCACGCTGATTGTGAATTTTTTGTCCACTTGGCTGCCGATTAATGGGCAAACAGCGGCAGACATCTCGAATCGGCTGCCGATTTTGTTTGTTCCTGCCAATTATGTGTTCGGTATTTGGGGCATCATTTATACGTTGCTCATTGGTTTCACCGTGTACCAAGCATTGCCTGCCCAGCGCGAACATGCGTTGCTGCGGCGCATCGGGTATTGGTTTGTGCTGTCGTGTGTTGCCAATATTATTTGGTTGCTGTTCTTCCATTACAACCAATTTGCGCTGAGTATGATTGCCATGGGGGCGCTGCTGGTCACACTGATTATGATTTATCGCACGATTGGCGCTTATGGTAATTTGACCAGTGCCGCCCGTATTTGGGTCAAAGGCGCATTCAGCGTCTATCTCGGTTGGATTACAGTGGCTACCGTCGCCAATGCATCGTATGTGCTGTACGATGCGGGTTGGGATGGCTTTGGTGTTACACCCGCTGTTTGGGCAGTCGTGATGTTGGTTATTGCTACAGGTATCACGGGGTATATCGTGCTGCAATATCGGGATTGGGCATATGCTGCGGTGATCTTGTGGGCGTTGGCAGGGATTGTGGTCAAACAACTGGATGGCACTCAACTGGTGGCGATTACCGCCGGAGTGATGTTTGCTATCGTCGTCTTGGCGCTGACATATACAATTGTGCGCCGTTCTCAAAATTCTGCTGCCCTCTCTGCCTAAGCTACTGCTTCTTTTTTATGCTCCACACAGACAATCCTCATTGTCTGTGTGGAACGCACCCAAAAATTCGCCTATCCCTTGGTCTAGTGGTGCTGGCAGGGTAATCGCTTCAAAATAGAGAAAGAGGGATAATCCGACAAAAACGAGGAGATGCCCGATGCCCCCTACTCTACCAACCAGTCTGGAACAATGCTTCCGTGACCTAACCGACGCGATGAATTCTTCGTAAGCCACGCTTGTACCTGTGCCAGCCAATCGGGGGTATCGTGTGGAATTTGGGTCAGGTGAGCTAAAGCGCGGCGGGCAAAGAGGGCATCGGCATCATTCGCCCCGGCATCATGGTCAATCACGCTCAAAAGACAATCGGCAAAACGCGCATCGCCTAACAATGCCAATAACGCCGCCCCCGCAGAAATCCGCAGTTCAGCGTTGCTTTTGACTTCGGCAATTTCCAAAAATTCCGCTGTGGTTTCCCAACCACCCAAGGTATTCATATCGGTTGCCAGCGATGCGGCAAAACTTCGCTGAAAGCGCGTTTGCAGCATGTCTAGGCTATCATTGACCAAGCCAACCATGACCAATTTAATCGCGTTCGTTTTTTCTGGCAGTGGTTGTAACGCAGCGGCAGCTTGCCCAATAGCCGTCATGTCGTCGGTTGTCAAGTCAATCTCGGCTTGCACCAGTAAGCGTTTAAATTGGCGCAGCAGCAGCAACACAATATCAACCAACGGGGCATTTCTTAAGGGTTCAGTTGGATTTGGGGCAGGCATGGTGGTATCCTCTCACACGGTCTGTTTTGATTATACGAGACGGAGACATGTTCTGTTAAAGAATTAGCGATTTCTCACAAAAGATTGATTGCGCTTCTGTTAAAGAAGACTATAATTCCCCGCTAAATCCTGTGGCAGATGGCATGGAAAGTCGGGTTTAAAAAACGCTATGATGACACTTCTCGGCACGCACCTTAACAGCGCCCGCCTTAAGAGTGATTTTGACGAATTAGGACATATTGGCGAAACCAACGAAGGCGGCGTCAGCCGTTTGGCACTCTCCAATGAGGATTTAGAAGCGCGGGCATGGTTTGCAGGTCGGATTGAAGATGCTGGATTATTTTTCCGGGATGACGAAGTAGGCAATCTGAGTGGTATTTTACACAGCCCGCACGCCAACGCCAAAACCCTGCTCATCGGGTCACACTTGGATACTGTGCCGAATGGTGGTAAATATAATGGCACGGTTGGCGTGTTGGCAGGTTTAGAATGTTTACGCGCTATCAAAGAGGCAGAGATTGAACTGCCGTTTCATTTGGAAGTGATTAATTTTACCGATGATGAAGGCTGTTGGCAGTCATTTTTTGGCAGCATGGGCTTAACAGGAACATTAGACGAAACACATATTAACGATATTCGCCAAGATAATGGCAGTTTCCGGGCGGCGTTGTTCCGTGCTGGCATTTACCCCAATCGTTTCCGGTTTGCCCGCCGCGACCCCGATAGCATTGCCGGATATTTAGAACTGCATGTTGAACAAAGTGACCGCTTATGTCGCAACAATACCGATATTGGCGTGGTCACGGGTATTGTGGGGCGCACCACTTGCAATTTTACGTTTTATGGCGAAGCCACCCATGCTGCTACCACCCGCCGAGAACGCCGCCGCGATGCTTTGCATGGGGCAGCGATTTTTATCACGCGCATGTATGCCCTCATAGAAGAATTCCCTGATGGCATTTTTAACTGTGGCAATGTGGTTGTCAAACCCGGTGGCTTTAACGTGATTCCGGCGCAAGCCTCTTTACGAGTAGAATGTCGGCATCCCGACGCACAAACGCTTAAAACAATGGAACGTCGTTTAGTGCAGTTAGCACAAACCTGTGCTGAAGAAGGTAAACTCACGTTGGAAACCGAAGTTGTCTTGCATCGGTCGGTAGCGAGGATGGATACCGGCTTCATTACGCGCATTGAACAAGTCTGTCAGCGCATGAATTATTCGTATGAACGCATGGTCAGTCTTGCTGGACACGACGCCCAAATCCTCAGCCCTTTTACCCCCTCCGCCATGATTTTTATCCCCTCCGTCAACGGCATCAGCCAAACCCCTGATGAATACACCGAATGGGAACATATCGAAAAAGGCACAACGGTTTTATTGCACACCATTCTCGATTTAGCCGGAACAGGAACTTAATCTGACTAGCCCGTTACACGTTTTGAAATCTTCCGTATAATAAAACACGGATTGATGACACATTGAGGATGACAAGATGAAACGACTGATTTGGCTGCTGTTGTGTTTCATCGCAATCACCGGGGTAAACGCCCAAAGCGCCCCCAACAAAGCCCTTGCCCTCAGTATGAACGCAGGCAAGTTGGAAATGGGCGAAGTCACGCTGGCTAACGATACCAATTATATTGATTTTGCCCAAACGGATGCCACGCGCCACGCTCGTATAGACCAACTTGGGGTGTTGTTATTTGTGCCACCCGGTGGGCAAGAAGGCGTGTATACATTTTCACCATATTTTGATGGCTTCTTCGCCGCTACTGCCCAAGAGAATCGGCTGCGAATCCGCGAAGTACGTTTTTCGCCGGATGGCAATATGCTGGCATTTCGTATCGAAAATGATGTCGCATCAGAAATTAGCGATGGGGTGTGGTTCTGGCAACCTGCGCGTGATTTATCCACCGACCCTTCATATCAACTGCTGCGCCATTGCCCACCATGCAGCCAAGTGAACGCCCAATCCGGCGATAATTGGCGCACGACGGGTATAGAATGGGCAGGCGATAATAGCGCCATTCTCATTCGGCTGGAATTACGGAACGAAAACCGATTTGCGCTGCATGTGGCATATCCCGTGCGGGATGTGGACAACAAACAAGCCATCGCCGCGCCCATATCACTGCGCTACGATTTTGGGCATTGGTCAGCCGATAACCAGAAAATTATTGTCAGCGGCAAAGGCACAGACGGCACAGTCGTTTTTGGTACGATTAACCGCGATGGCACGAATCCGGTGTTGGATAATGCCGCCAACATTGGCATGGCATGGGTGCAAGATGCCATCGAACAACCCGGAACGGGGCAAATTGTTATGCTCGGTTCGGCGCAACCCAACAGCCCCCTGCAAATCGTCAATGACCGCGGCGATATTCTGACGCAGCCCATTGGCAATGCTTTGCCGGATAGAGTCGAATGGAGTCCTGACCGCACCGCCGTTTTGCTGGTGATTCGGGATAATTATTTTATTGCCCAAGTGGATGGCACGATTACCGATATTACCCCACTCATGGGCAACATCGTCGCCATTAATTGGGTGAAAGGCAGCTTGCCGAATACTGCCCAACGCCTGAATACGCCTACACCGCTTATCACGGGCGCACCTACCCCCGCTGCCGTTCCCACGACGAGTAGTGCGGGTTTCATGATGCCGCAAACGCCTTATCAAGTCGGGCAAATTATGCGAATCACCAATGCCGGGCAGGCACTCTACGCTGAACCGGTAGCGGATGCCGAAGTCTTGGCAACGCTGAGTGCTGGCACAGAATTGATTCTGACGGCGGGACCCCTCACGGATGGCATAACGCTGTGGTGGCGCGTACAAACGTTAGAATTTTCGGGCTGGCTGACGGAAACCCGCGCTGGCGTACCCGTATTCCAACCCGCTGAATAATGCTTGAGTCGCGTAGGAGTGCCAGTCATGTCCACGCCCATGGAAAATTATTTTGAGCAGGGGCTAAACCTGCTGGAAGTGGGGGACTATCGCCCGGCGATAGATGCCCTCACCAAAGCCTTGCGCCTAAGTTTGGGTGATTTGGCAGAGATTTTGCTGTATCGAGGCATTTGTTTTGCTGCGCTGGATGATAACCCGCGAGCATTGGCTGATTTTAATGAAGCCCTACACCGCAATCCGTATTTGGCAGAAGCCTATTTTGAGCGTGGCAATGTGTTAATTGCGCTACAGCTTCTGCCAGAAGCCGCCCAAGATTATGCGAATACCTTAGCATTAGAGCCGCGCCATGTAGAGGCATTGTATGGTCGGGCGATGATTTATCACGAATTGGGCGAACAGCGTGCCGCCGAAACGGATTTAGACCAAGTATTGTTATTCCAGCCAGATTTAGTGTCCGCTTATGAACTGCGCGGACGGCTGCGTGCCACGCGCAATGATTACAACGGAGCAATTGCTGATTTGCAACGCTATCTTAAAATGGGTGGCGGACGTGACAATGACAACCAAAGCGAAACCCAAAGCCTGTTGATTGTGCTGCAAGTCACGCGCTTTTTTATGCGTATTTTGGGCTTGTATCGCCCCGGAAAAGAAAAACCTCTCCCAAAACAACAGCCCGATTAACGCAATCGCTGCGCCAATGTGTTAATTTTGGCATGAGCATTGCCGATAAGCGGCGTGCCATGCCCCAAACACAGATTTTCAACCGGCATTCCCGCCACTTTTTTGATAGAGGCTTTGGCAGCAGTCCAATCCGGCGATACGACTTTAAACGGCACCGATAACCCCCACGGCAAGCCCATCATCACATCGCCACCGATGAGCGTTTTTTCTTGCGGCAGCCATAACCCCATTTGACCAAAACTATGCCCCGGCAGATGCACTACTTGCGTGCCGGGCAAGATAGCATCCAATCCATCGCCATCATTCACTGCCACATCCACGCGCCCAGTGTTAAACACCGTTTTTAGGTTGGGCAAGATGAGCCGTTCAAAAAAATTGAGTGTCGCTGGGTTCGCATATTGCACAGGTTGTTCGCCGCGTATCACTGGCGCATCTAAGCGATGAGCATACGTTGTGGCACTGGTCTTTTGTTGGATGGCTGCCAAATTATTCACATGGTCATAGTGGCAATGCGTCAACACAATGTGGTGAATATCCGACCAAGTGCTGTTCATCGCTTTGAGTTCTTTTTCGATGGCAACCACAAAAGCAGCGTCTAATCCGGTATCTATGAGAGTCAGCTTGCCTTCATGGTTGATGAGATAGGCATTCATGAAATTGAATTGGGTGAGAACACCATACACATGCGGGGTCAGTTGTGGCATTATGTTTCCCTTAATATTGGCACTTGATGCCGGGCATTTGTTAAAAATTTTTTCGCTAAAATGTTCGATTATTGTGCTATAATGACCGCACAAACCATTTTTTAACATAGGGATGGAGCAAGATGAGCGAGAGCGATAGAACTGATAAACTTCGTCAGATTAAAGATGAAATCGTCAATCTGACTCAATCACCTTTGTACGATTACCGCGTGAAGAATAGTTATTATCCCGTAATTGGGCAAGGCAGTCATTTTGCCAAAATTATGTTCATTGGCGAAGCCCCCGGCGAGAACGAAGCCAAAACCGGGCGTCCCTTTTGTGGCGCATCCGGCAAAGTTTTAGATGACTTGTTGGAGTCTATCAACCTCAAACGCGAAGAAGTCTATATTACCAACATTGTCAAAGACCGTCCGCCGGAAAACCGCGACCCTGTGAAGACGGAAATTAATTTATATGCGCCGTTTTTAGACCGCCAAATCGAAATTATTCAGCCGCAGGTTATCGCTACGTTGGGGCGCTTCTCGATGGAGTTTATTTTAACGCGCTTGGATGCGCCAGAGAAGAAGATGAAAATCACGGCGCTGCATGGCAAACTCATTAAGGCGCAAGCCGCTTATGGTGAAGTGCAGGTTGTGCCATTGTTCCACCCAGCGACGGCACTACACAACCGCAGCCCAGAACAACGCGAGATATTGTTTAAAGATTTTGAAGTGTTAAAGCAATTTGTCTGATACTCTATCGCTGAATCAAAAGCCGCGTTCTGGCTTTCAATGAACGCGGCTTCAGAAATGCAGGCTTGTTTTACAGCGGGGGGACATTAGACTGCCTTCCGAATCAGGTTGGATGCATTTTCCAGCGCGGTTTGGCGCGTCGCCGGGTGCAAAATCCCCGCGATAGAGCGTTCAACCACCAAGGCGCTGTTCGTGCGTGCGCCGTTTGTTTCCATATACGCGCACCGTCCAATGAGATTAAACACTTCAATTGCCAATTCGTTGACAATGGCGCTGTCCATCACATCATGCCGTTTCCACCATTCACCATAGCGGCTGTGAGCAGTGCCGAGGGCATCAATATCCAGCAACCCTGCGATATGCGCTTGTTCTGCCATAATTTCTTGATATTGTTCCCAAGCGCGTGCCGGGCTTTCGGCGGTCATGTGATAATTTTTGCCATAGACGGCGGTAAAGGTAGCGGCAAGTTCCGCCAAGCGGACAACACGTTGAGCAATTTCTTTAGCAATGCTGACGTTCACTATGATTTTCTCCTATCGAGCTAGAGGGTTTGGTTAAAAAATCCTTAATGTATTTAACACCTATTTAATGAAAAAATCAATAGATTTAATGTTAAGAAATTTCCATTTATACGATATGTTTACAGTTGCTTGGATTATCAAAGGATGTGTTGGCTGATGGTTGTCCGTTTATGGATTTTGGTCGTATTGATAATCGGCTGTTGTGCTTGTACAAACTCCCCATCGTCTACGGCATCCCCCACTTCTGAGACAAGTCGCAATCCGCTGTTAGTGGCAGCAGCATCGGATTTAATCCCCGCCTTTGAAGAATTAGGGGCGTTATTCACGGCACAAACGGGCGTGGCAGTGGTCTTTAATTTTGGGTCAACCGGGCAGCTTGCCCAACAAATTGAGCAAGGCGCCCCTGTGGATGTGTTCGCCGCGGCAAATGTGTCCTTTATTAACACGCTGCAAAGTGCCGGCTTGGTGCTAGAGGATAGCATTATGACGTATGCCTTTGGGCGGCTGACTTTGTGGACACGTAGCGACAGCCCTGTGCAAATCACCACGCTTGAAGATTTAATACAACTTGATATTCAGCGCATTGCCATCGCTAACCCTGAACACGCGCCGTATGGCATTGCCGCGCGGGAAGCCTTACAATCGGCAGGCGTATGGGAGGCTGTTCAGCCGCAACTTATTTTTGGGGAGAACATTGCCCAAACGCTCCAATATGCCGAAACGGGCAATGTAGATGTAGCATTGGTGGCACTATCTCTTAGCATTGCCGCTGGCGAGTCTGGACGGTGGGTGTTAATCCCGGATACGCTGCACAACCCACTGCAACAAACATTGGCAGTCATTAAAGGCACGCAACACGAAGCCGCCGCCCGCCAATTTGCTTTATTCGTCAATAGTGATGCTGGACGGGCAGTGATGCAGCGATTTGGGTTTATCTTGCCCGATGAAAAGCCGATGGAATGAACTGGCATCCTTTTTGGCTGTCTTTACAAGTGACGGCAACAGCGATGCTCGGCATCCTGATTATTGGGTTAGGCTTGGCATTGCTGCTGGTGCGTGTCCCTTTCCGCGGCAAACTCCTCTTGGAAACCGTTATTAATTTGCCGTTGGTGCTGCCGCCGACGGTGGTGGGCTATTATTTGTTATTTGTGTTGGGGCGCGGCAGTTTTCTACGCGAAACACTGGCGATTGATTGGTTGTTTAGCTGGCAAGCCGCCGCGATTGCTGCAATGGTCGTCGGATTGCCGCTGATGGTACAAACAGCGCGAGCAGCGTTTGAAGAAGTTGAACCCGACATGGAAGGTGCAGCGCGGGTAGACGGTGCCGCTGAATGGCAAGTGTGGTGGTATATCACGCTGCCGATGGCACGGCGCGGTATTATGGCGGGACTGATTTTAAGTTCGGCACGCGCTTTGGGCGAATTTGGCGCGACGCTGATGGTGGCAGGCAACATTCCGGGACGCACCCAAACACTGCCTTTAGCGATTTATGATGCCGTGCAAGCCCGCCGCTACCCTGATGCCGAAATGATGGTTATCAGCATGACCTTAATCGCATTTGGGTGTTTGTGGCTGGTTTATTGGTTGGGCGATAGGGACGAAAAACGCGCTAGTCGCCAGCGCAAAACCTCTAGTTATTTTTCTTAATATTCTTCAAACAAGCGCATCAGTTTAAGTGCCACCAGTAAATCCATGCGGACAGCCGGATTGCTGAGGTTCACGTTACAAATTTCCACAATGCGCGAGAGGCGATAATTGAGCGTGCTGCGATGAATATGCAAATTATCGGCAGTGCTAACGCCGTTGCCGCCTTCATCCAAGTAGGCTTCTAGCGTATTAAATAAATCGGCTTGTTTTTCGTCTAATAAGCGCCGCAAAATCGGCACATAGGCATTGCCCACCAGACTTTGTGCGCCAGCATAATACAGCGCGTGCAAATAGCCCAAATCGGCAAAGTAAACGACGCGCTGTTTATCCTGTTTGAGCCGCTGCGTGATATACAACACATCTTTGCACTGTTGATGCGCTAATCGCACGCTGGTTGCGCCTTGCAAGACGCTGCTCACACCCACGCGGGCAGTGGCTTCGTTACGAAAACGCCCGATGGTGATACGTTCTTGAATGCGGGCTGCCAATGCTTTCAGATGGTCGCTGTTTTGCGCCAGTATGACGACTTCGCCGGCAAACTGTCCCACAACGGCTTGCCAGCCTTCTAGGGCAATCATCTGGTTGATGCTGCGATAAATTTGGTTCAGGCTTTGGATGCCGCCCACATTTTCAACCAGCATCATGACGAAAGGCAACCGCAAATCCACACCGTAACGCAGCGATTGGTCGGTGAGAATCGTCTCGCGGGTGGTATCGCCTTGGATTAATTGGGAAAGCAACGTGCCTTTCAGCGACGCTTCGGCATGGTGCAGCGATTCTTGGTAGAGCATCATCAGCGCGGCGATGGTCGCGCCACTTTCAATCGCCATGCGGTCAATCTCAGAGATGCTGTGATTATCGGCGATAATCCACATGTACCCATATATTTCACCATGCACCACAATCGGCGCGAGAATACGTTCCATCTCTAGCCCGACATCTGCCATGACCGGAAGCTGGACAGGGTGTAGCGTCGTGCGAATTTGGGGCAAATAACCGCGCTTTTCCAGTGCATCTACCAAACGAACATCGGTGCGCCCTTGCGATTGGGTATAGCGCCGTGCTTCGTCTACGTCGCCCAAATTTAGGGTGGCAATCGCTTCAAAGCGATCATTTTCGATGCTGATGCTATGACCCAAAAACTCGGCTAATTTTTGCGCCAAATCCGTGAAGCCGCCGCCTTGTAAGACGATTTGCGTCAGCGTTTGGTGAATATCCAATGCCCGCCGCACCATGTGCATATTTTCTTGGGCGATATGCTCATTGATAGCACGGGCAATATCCACGAAGCGGGCAGTATAGGGAATTTCCAACAGGGGGAAACCACATTCATCGGCAACTTGGCGCATGTGTTCCGGGATTTCTTGCAAATAACGCCCGACGGTGATGGCAAGCGCGGCGACGCCTTTAGCCGCCATATCGCGGATATATTGCTGCTGTTCGCGCATATCTTCGGGCATATTGATGATGGTGGTCAGCACCAATTCGCCACCATTTAACCAGCGCGGCGCATCCGGTACGCCCGCGTTATGCACCCACAACACCGCGTTATTCAGCCCGGCATGACCCGCGACTAAGCGCACATACCCAAATAAATCCAGTTTGATAACATCAGCGACGGAGAGCATGGCGATAAAATTTCACAAACACGATCAAAACGTAACGGTTTGATTATAAACGAATGCCTATTTTTCACCACTTTCCTACCGAAAAATAGATTGCCTTGTATACCCAATGTCGTCTATAATGTACGATAATGCTCCACACACAGGCTGTGGGGTTATTTTTGTTATTCTACTTGACAAACTATTCTTTTTGACGTTATACTACTTATTCACAACGCAAAAATATCCCGAATGTCTTCAACTTACTATCATTACATGGGATGTCACCCACGCCATCGAAACTCATAAACACCGCTGCATCCGTATGACGATGATGCAGGCGGTTTGTTATTTTTTAGAACCCATTGCAGTGTGAGGAGTGGTGCCGTTGAAAGAATACTACAACGTCAAGAACTACGCCCGTGTGCCTGATGTTCAGGCGCTGCCGTCCCTCATTGAGATTCAGTCGAATGCTTTTGACTGGTTCATCAAAGAAGGGTTGTTGGAACTCTTTGACGAAATTAATCCCGTCGAAGATTATAACGGCAATCTAAAATTGTATCTACCGGGCAAACTGCCCGAAGCGCAGCAGTTCGGACTGAAATACTGGTTCGATGAACCCAAATACACGCAAGAAGTGTGCCTAGAACGCGATATGTCGTATGCTGCGCCGCTGTATGTGCGTGTGGCATTGGTGAATCGTGCTGAGGGCGATGCCGTCATGACCCAAGATATTTTCATGGGGGATTTCCCACTCATGACGGAAAAAGGCACATTTATTATCAACGGCGTGGAGCGTGTCGTCGTTAGCCAGTTGATTCGTTCTCCCGGCGTGTATTTTGATGCCGAAGAAGACCGCACGACGGGTCGGGCGCTTTCCAATGCCAAATTGATTCCTGACCGCGGTGCATGGATGGAATTTGAGACGCGCAAAAATGACGCGCTCACCATCAAATTCAATCGCAAACGTACCATCCCCGTGACGATTTTGCTGCGGGCATTGGCAGCGTGTGATGACCACATGCCACTCGAAGCCTCCATGCTGAAAACCGGCGAAGATGAAGAAATTCGGGCGTTGTTTTCCGATATTGATGACAGCGAAACGCATCAATTTATCGAAGCGGCGCTGAAAGCCGAACCGCAGTGGGACTTGAAAAAACATACGATTGCCGAAGCGGCGCTCATTGAATTTTTCCGGCGGATGCGCCCCGGTGACCCGCCGACGCTGGATAATGCCCGTGAATATTTGGAAGGGCAGCTTTTTGACCAGCGCCGTTATGACCTAGAACGGGTCGGACGTTATAAACTGAATCAACGTTTGGGGCTGGAAAACAAAGTCCCGCGTGAGATTCGTACTGTCACCAAAGCCGATATTATCGCGTTGATTCGCCGCATGATTAATATCAACAATGCCCGCTTGGGGCGCGATGATATTGACCATTTGGGCAACCGCCGCGTGAAAACCGTTGGCGAACTCATCATGAACAAACTGCGGATTGGGCTGCGCCGCATGGAACGGGTCATCAAAGAACGCATGTCCACCCGTGAAACCACCGAGCATCTGACGCCCATTTCGCTGATTAACATTCGCCCGATGGTCGCGGCAGTGCGCGAATTTTTTGGTTCGTCGCAGCTTTCGCAATTCATGGAACAAACGAATCCGCTGGCAGAACTGACGCACAAACGCACTCTGTCGGCGTTGGGTCCGGGCGGTCTGCGGCGGGAACGCGCTGGCTTTGATGTGCGCGATGTGCATCACAGCCATTATGGGCGTATCTGCCCGATTGAAACGCCCGAAGGTCCGAATATCGGGCTGATTGGGCGCTTGGCGACCTACGCACGAGTCAATGAGTTTGGCTTCATCGAGACGCCCTATCGCAAAGTCATCAAATTTGTGGAGACAAGCGACCCCAAATTGGTTGGGCGGACGGCGCGTGAAGATGTGGACGATGCCAACGGCAAAGTGATTATCCACGAAAATGCCGCTATCACTGCCAAACACGTCGCTGCCTTGCAAGCCGCCGGAATTGAGAAAGTGCCGGTGGTACCCTTTGTGGCGTATGATGTTGAATATTTGAATGCCGACGAAGAAGATAATTATGTCGTGGCGCAGGCGAGTTCGCCGGTCAACGAAAAACGCGAATTTGTGAATGACCGCGTTTCTGCGCGGCATAAGCAAGGCTTCTTGATGGTACCTGTGCAGCGTGCCGATTACATTGATATTGCACCGCGCCAAATCGTGGGTATCAGTGCCGCGCTCATCCCCTTCTTGGAACATGACGATGCCAACCGCGCCTTGATGGGGTCGAACATGCAGCGTCAAGCCGTGCCATTACTCAGCCCGGATGTACCCGTGGTGAGTACAGGCATGGAAGACCAAGCCGCTTATGATAGCGGTCAGGTGTTAGTCTCGGATGTGGCAGGCGAAATTATCAGCGTGCAAGGGGAACGAATCATTCTGCGGACTGATTCGGGTGAAGAACGCCGCTATCAACTTCGTAAATACAATCGCTCGAACCAATCTACCTGCATTGACCAACGTCCAGTGGTGCGTAAGGGACAGCGCGTGGTGCCGGGTGATGTGTTGGCAGATAGTTCATCCACCTATCGCGGCAATCTGGCGTTGGGGCATGATGTGCTGGCGGCGTTTGTATGCTGGGATGGTGGCAACTACGAAGATGCCTTGCTCATCAGCGAAGACATGCTGCGGAAAGACAAATTCACCAGCATCCACATCGAAAAACATGAGATTGAAGCGCGGGATACTAAACTCGGTCCCGAAGAAATCACCTACGATATTCCCAATGTCGGCGAAGATGCGCTGAAAGATTTGGACGAATTTGGCATTGTTCGCATCGGTGCTGAAGTCGGTCCCAATGACATTCTGGTAGGCAAGATTACGCCCAAAGGCGAAAAAGAACTGTCGCCAGAAGAAAAATTGCTGCGGGCGATTTTCGGTGAACAAGCCCGTGAAGTGAAAGATTCGTCGCTGCGCTTGCCGCATGGTGATCGTGGTAAGGTCGTGGATGTTAAAACCTTCACCCGCGAAGAACACCCCGATTTGCCCGCTGGCGTGGAAAAAATGGTGCGCGTGAGCATTGCCCAACGCCGCAAACTGACCGTCGGCGATAAAATGGCAGGGCGGCACGGCAACAAAGGGGTCATTTCTCGCGTGGTCTCCATTGAAGATATGCCCTATCTGGAAGATGGCACTCCGGTGGAAATCATCCTAAATCCGACGGGTGTGCCTGGGCGTATGAACATCGGGCAAGTGCTGGAATTGCACTTGGGCTGGGCGGCAGAACGCTTGGGCTTCCGGGCGATTACCCCGGTGTTTGATGGCGCGGACGAATTGGAAATTCAAGCGGATTTGGGACGCGCTTGGCTGATTGATTATGCGTGGAAAGACATCACAGCGCGGGCTTGGGAATGGGTCAAGGATTTTTATGAATCCGAAGACCTTGAAGATGATGCCGAAGTGCGCCGTCTGTATATCAACTCATGGTTGGGCGAAAATCCTGCTTATGATGCTGATTTGATGTATCACAACGAAATCTATGCCCGTCGTACTGTGCTGCGCGAATGGATGCGCGAATTGGGGTATGACCCCAAAATATTGATGGCGTTTGACAACACGGAATACACGCTCACAGCCCGTAGCGAACTGGATAACAACGCGGTAGATATTTCGGTGCGCTTGTGGATTAAAGCACAAGACCCCGAATATGTAGTGCCGGATAACATCAGCCACAAAGAATTGTTTGAACTGGCACGTCGTGTTATGTTCAAAACTGGCGCAGCGGTGCCGCACTTTGGCAAGCAGCTTTTGTTCGATGGGCGTTCTGGTGAGGCATTTGACCAACATGTGGCAGTGGGTTATATGCACATGCTCAAACTGGCGCACTTGGTCGAAGATAAGGCACATGCGCGGTCTACGGGTCCGTACAGCTTAGTCACGCAGCAGCCTCTCGGCGGTAAAGCGCAATTCGGTGGTCAGCGCTTCGGTGAAATGGAAGTGTGGGCGCTGGAAGCCTATGGCGCAGCATATACGCTCCAAGAAATGCTCACAGTCAAATCCGATGATGTGACTGGGCGCGTGAAAACCTATGAGAGCATCGTGAAGGGTGAACCGATTGAAGAACCGGGCATCCCCACCAGCTTCCGCGTGTTGGTCAAAGAATTGCAGAGTCTCGGCTTGG